>DATLVV010000337.1:0-10136 GCA_035577165.1 Steroidobacteraceae bacterium
TTTCATCATCATGCTGGCCGTCGGTTTGATCACGGGGCAATTGACCGCAGGCTTGCGGTTTCAGGCGCGCGTTGCCGCGCACCGCGAGGAGCGGGCAGGATCGCTGTACGAAATTGCCCGCGACCTGTCGGGCGCGGTGCAGATCGATCAGGTCGTCAGGATCAGCGATGAGTCCATCGAACGCACTTTCCGCGCGAGTGCCGCTCTGTTGCTGCCGAATGCGGCGGGCCAGTTGACGCACACCTCATCGCGCCCCGATGCGGCGCTTGCGGTCGATATCGGCATCGCTCAATGGGCGTTCGACAGGGGTCAGCCGGCCGGCTTCGGCACCGATACCCTGCCCGGCAGCGAAGTGCTGTATGTTCCCCTGCGGGCGCCGACTCACGCCCGCGGCGTGCTGGCCGTCAAGGCGCGCAATCGCCGGCTGCTGCGCATTCCGGAACAACGGCAGCTGCTCGACACCTTTGCCGCCTTGATCGCCATCGCGCTCGAGCGCGTGCATTATGTGGAAGTGGCCCAGGATGCGGTGGTGCGGATGGAATCGGAACGCCTGCGCAACTCACTGCTGGCCGCGCTGTCGCATGATTTGCGCACACCGTTGACCGTTCTCGTTGGGCTGGCCGAGTCGCTGGCGCTCACCAAGCCGCCGCTGTCGGCGGCGCAGCTTGAAACCGCGGAGGCGATTCAGGACGAAGCGCGCCGCATGAGCACGCTGGTCAGCAATCTGCTCGACATGGCCCGCATCGAAAGCGGCGAGGTCAAGCTCAATCTCCAGTGGCAGCCCTTGGAGGAGGTGGTCGGCTCGGCGCTCAACGCTGCGCGCGGGATGTTGAAGCAGCACGTGCTGGAGGTGCACATACCGCGCGATCTGCCGCTGGTGCGCATCGACGCGCTGTTGATCGAACGCGTCTTGGTCAACCTGCTGGAGAACGCGTCGAAATACACTCCGCCCGGAAGCAGGATCAGCCTGGCGGCGGAGGTCATCGGCGAGCAGCTGAGCGTATCCGTGTCGGATAACGGCCCCGGTCTTGCCGTCGGGCGTGAGGAAGCGGTGTTCCAGAAATTCACCCGGGGTGAACGCGAATCGGCGACTCCGGGGGTGGGGCTGGGTTTGGCGATCTGCCGTGCCATCGTCGAGTCTCATCAAGGCAAGATTACGGCCACTCATCGGCCGGGCGGCGGCGCGCAATTTACCTTTACGCTGCCGCTGGGTCATCCGCCGCCGGCCGCCGAAGAAGCGGAGGCTGTCCATGGCTGAACCGTTGCCCGTGGCCATACTGGTCGAAGATGAACGGCAAATACGCCGCTTCGTGCGCACGGCGCTCGAGGCGGAGGGCTGGAGCGTGCATGAGACCGATACCCTGCGGCAGGGGCTGATCGACGCAGGCACCCGCAAGCCCGATCTGATCATACTGGACCTCGGGCTGCCCGACGGCGACGGCATGGAGTTCCTGCGTGATCTGCGCGGCTGGTCCAAGGTGCCGGTGATCGTGCTGTCGGCACGCGTCGGCGAGCAAGACAAGATCGAGGCCTTGGATGCCGGAGCCGACGACTACCTGACCAAGCCTTTCGGCGTCGGCGAGCTGCTGGCGCGGGTGCGCGCCGCCTCGCGCCGCCGCCGCGACGCGGGCGCGACCGTGGGCTCGGTCTTCGAGTTTGGCGACGTGAAAATCGATCTCAGCCTGCGCACGGTTCACAAGAACGGCGAATCGATCCACCTGACTCCGATTGAATATCGACTGCTCGGCCTGCTGATCGCCAACGCCGGCAAGGTGCTCACGCACCGTCAAATTCTGCGCGAGGTATGGGGCCCGTCGCACACCGAGGACGGTCACTACGTGCGGGTCTACATGGGACATCTGCGGCAGAAGCTGGAGGACGATCCGGCTCAGCCCAGGCATATATTGACCGAGACGGCCGTCGGCTATCGGCTGGTGCAAAGCGCTCGAGACTAGGCTACCAACGCCGCCGGCGCGCCGCGCGCAGATCCTGGGCAGTGTCGACATCCGTGGCTGCGCTTGAAAGATGCAACAACACTCGCAGCGGCGGCGCCAGTTCATTGACGATGTCCCGAAGTCCCTGATCGCCAGTGACGTCGCGTGCCCGGGGACAGAGCCAGCGGGGCAGAATGAGGGGAATGCCGCCTTGCGGCGATCCGGCGACACCCTCGACTCGCCTTGCGGTCACGCGCCGAGGTGCGGCGCGCCAGCGCGAAACCAAGCGCGACAGGTCGTACTGATGCAGTGAGGCCAGATCCACGGGCAACAAGAGAACGGCAGTGGAGTAGCGAACTTCGGCCAACCCTCGGCGCACTGAACTCGACAGACCGGCGGCGCGGCGTCGATTGACGGCAAATTGCACCTTCATTCCGCGCGCCTCGATCCGGTAACGCGCAGCCCGGGGTGGCGCCACGACGACGATTTTTGCGGGGGTCAATTGCGCCACCAGGATGAGCGTTCGGCGCAACAGACTGAGACTCCGCACACGAGCCAAGGCCTTCGGCCGCCCAAGTCGCGAGGAGAATCCCGCGGCTAGGATAATTACTGCCAGTCTAGGCCGGATGCCGGTTTTCATTGCTATGATCGTGGCATGAAAAAGGACCACGTGAGCTTCCAACGGCGGCCTTTCTTGACGCCGATCTGGCTGACGGCGCTCGCGGTGCTGCTGGGCTTGAGCTTTGCAGGGTTTGCCGCCTGGGTTTGGGGCACGGCCGGTTCGACCACGGTCATCGTCATCCGACATGCGGAAAAAGACTTGAGCGTGAGCGCGACCGACCCGCCGCTCACGCCGGCCGGAGAGGCCCGGGCTGCGCTGCTGGCGAGCATGTTCGGCGACACCCAGAGGCTGGGTCATTTGGACGCGATATACGTGTCTCCGGCACTGCGCAACCGGCTCACCGCCGCACCCCTGGCGGCGCGCTTGGGGCTGCCTGCAACCGTGGCGCCTGCCGATGATCCACGGGGCCTGGCGCGCCGCGCTCTGCGCGAACACAGCGGCGGCAGGGTGCTCATCATCGGCCACAGCGACACCGTGCCGCAGATCGTCACGGCGTTGAGCGGCAATTCGAAAATTCCGGAAATCGAGGATCGGGAGTACGGCACCATGTACATTGTCTCGGTGCCGCGCATCGGCGACGCCAATTTATTGCGTTTGAATTACTGACCGGCGGCGGCGCAGCGGGGTCAGATGACGGCGCTGTGGCCCGTCGAGGCGCGCAGCATAATCGCCTTGCGCACGAAATCGACGTGACGGCTGATCCGGAAATCCGCCAGGACCACATCGCGCACCCGGCGTCCGCCGTCAATCAGATAGGTGGCGCGCCGCACGCCTACACCTAAGGGTCCGTTCACACCGTACATTTTTATGACGGTTTTCTGTTGATCCGACAGTAGAACGAACGGCAACTGATACTTGGCCTTGAATTTGGCATGGGTTTGCGGGTGCTGGGGACTGATGCCGACCACCCGCAAGCCTGCGGCCTCGATCTCCGAGTGCAAATCGCGCAGAACGCAGGCCTGGCGGGTGCAGCCCGGGGTGAAGTCGGCGGGATAGAAATAGAGGACCATGGCACCGACGCTCAGGAGCTCGGTCAGCGATCTATCCTTGCCCGTTTCGTCCGGAAGCGTGAACTCCGGAGCGCGTTCGTCCGCCTTGATCATGTGGCCTCTCCTCTCCAGGCTACATCCTAGCCTAGGTTTGGCCCAGCCAGGCAGTTTAACCCGTCGGTGCGCGATACTTTGGCTTGGGGCGCCTTTGCTGCTAATATTCCGGGCCCTTTTTAGGGGGAGTAGCTCAGTTGGGAGAGCGTCGCGTTCGCAATGCGAAGGTCGAGGGTTCGATCCCCTTCTCCTCCACCACCCTTTGAGGCCGGAGGCAGCACTCCGGCCTTGAAGCCTTGGCCTCGGTAGCTCAGTGGATAGAGCGAGTGCCTCCTAAGCGCTAGGTCGCAGGTTCGATTCCTGCCCGGGGCATGCCTTTTTTGAAGGTCCGCACTAGCTGATGACGCTCGCAATGATGCAGATCATGACCGTCACGAAGATCCCGAGCACGGTGAGGCCGATCCATTTGACGTACCTCATCGCGCTCCTTCCGTGGCTCTACCTAACATCCATGCTGCGCGGCACTCTAGCCTATCGCGCCTGCAGGGTACCCCCGCTTTGCACTTCCTCACGTTCGATGGACAGTGATCGAGTGATCCCTGAGTTGGAATCCGCTGGTTACCTCGGATTGTCCTAGCGCCTCCCAAGCGCCAGGCCGCAGGTCCGCTTCCGCCTAGCGGCGTCCGCCCACCTTGAGGGACAAATTGTTCACGACCCTGTGGTCGCCTGCGGCCTTTTGGGCGATGCGCACCGCATCCCTCATGTCCCAGCTGGTGAGGACGAATCCGCGCAATACGACATCCCCCTTTTCAACCGACACCGTGACATGCTTGCCGAAGAAATACTTGTCGGACTGCAGCGCGGTGTGAACCTTCTCCGCGAGTTCTTCGTCGGTGGTGCCGGCCGCGGGTGTCGTGCCGGCCGCGGGTGTCGTGCCGGTCGCGGGGGTGCCGGCAACCGCCTTTGCGTCGTCGGCTTGCGCATTCGCCGCCGCCGTACCGGTGGCTCCGCACCAGGCGATCAGAAGCACTGCGGGCAGAAGCACCGCGGGACCCGCGCAAGAGCTTGGTTTAGTCATACCCACCCTCAACCGTTCCCTTGGTTGGACCCCCCGCGAACCACCAAGTTTCCGCGATTCGCCCGAGGGGCGGCCGTCATTTATCGACGAAGGCCGGGATGATGCCGGGAACGACGTATTGCTGCACGATGACGATCACCACCAGCACCAGCGTCAGCACGATGCTGTGAACGAAGGTGCGCGCGAGCACCGCACCTTCCTTGCCCTTGAGATCGGTGACCGACACGCCGGTGGCGATGTTCTGCGGTGAAATCATTTTGCCGAGAACGCCGCCGGAGGAATTGGTGGCGGCGAACAGCAGGGGATTGAGTTGCAGCTGTCGAGCCGCGACTACCTGCAGATTGCCGAACAGCGCATTGCCCGAGGTGTCGCTGCCGGAGAGGAACACGGCAATCCATCCCAGGAAGGGCGAGAACAGAATGAACCAGTGGCCGGTCGATGCCACCGCCAGCCCCAGCGTATAGGCAAGGCCCGAGTAGTTCATCACATAGGCCAACGCGACGATCAACATGACGGTGATGACGGCCTGCCAAATCTGCCGCACGGTGCGGCCCGCGCATCGAATGAACTCGGCGGGCGACAGTCCGACCAGCAACGCGGTGATGATCGCCGCCAGCAGAATCGCAGTGCCGGTGCCGAGCGGCTGGAAAGTCCAGACCGCCGCATACGGTTTGTCATGGTAGAGGGTGATCGCGACCGCCTGGTCCAATCCGGGCCAGGGGATCTTCTTCTGACCGATGACCGTGACCTTCAAGTACGTCCACAGGATGACCGTGGCGGTGACGATCAACCAGGGCATCCATCCCTGCCACGCCGGTACCGGGCGCGACGAGGCTGCGGCTGCGTCGGACGACGCCTGCGCAATCGTAAATTCCGGATCCGGAGCCGGGCGCCAGACCTGTAGAAACAGCAACGTAACGGCCAGCGAGCCGAGCGCAGCAAACACATCGGTCAAGGTGTAGTCGAGATAGTTCGAGGAGGCAAATTGCGCCAAGCCGAAGCTCACGCCCGCGACCAACAACATCGGCCACAGTGCGCGGATCGAGCGCCTTCCACCGTACAGAGCCATGACATAGAACGGCAGGATGGCGGCCATCAACGGCAATTGGCGGCCGATCATGGCGGCCAAGGCCGGGGCCGGAAGTCCGGTCACCGCGCCCAGCACCGTCACGGGTGTGCCGAGCGCTCCGAAGGCGACGGGCGTCGTGTTGAATATCAGCACGAACACCACGGCCTCGAGCGCCGGGAAGCCGCAAAAGATGAGCAAGGAAGCGGTGATGGCGACCGGCGCGCCAAACCCCGCGATACCCTCGAGCAGGGCACCGAAACAGAAGCCGATGACGACCAAGACCACGCGGCGGTCGTTCGGCAAGTGCTTCGTCACCCACGCGCGAAACGCATCGAAACGCCCCGACGCGACGGCGACGTTGTAGAGCAGCAGCGCGCTGACCACGATCCACATGACCGGCCACAGCGCGAACACTGCGCCGTTGACGGCGGAGGCAACCGCCATGCTCGCCGGCATCTGCCAAACCGCGGCGGCAATCAGCAAGCCGACGAGCAGACCCGCCAAGGCTGCCTGCCACGCGGGCCGCTTCAGGATTCCCAGCAGCACGAGAACCGTGGCGATGGGTAGTATCGCAACCAAGAAAGACAGCGCCAAACTGTCCCCGACCGGTGTCAACAATTGGTGGAACATCTTATTTTCTCCGTTTGCGGTCAATCGCGCCGGTATTGCTTTGCCGGAATCCTACTCCAGCGGTGCCGATTCTGTCATCGCGAAGTGATGCATAATGCCGCGAATGAGCAGTTCCCTGAGGAAGCGCCAGGCGGAGGTGGTGGCGGCGCTCGGCGAAGTCCTGCCGCGCACGGCCATTCTGTTCCACGGCGAAGATACCGCCCCCTACGAGTGCGACGCGCTCACGGCGTACCGCACCCCGCCCATGGCGGTGGTGCTGCCCGAAACCGAAGCGCAGGTGGCAGCGACGCTCAGAACATGTCATCGCCTGGGGGTGCCCATTGTTGCGCGCGGCGCCGGCACGGGCTTGTCGGGCGGCGCCACCCCGCATCGCTGGGGCGTGGTGCTGTCGCTCGCCAAATTCACTAAAATCCTCAAGATCGACGCCGCCGCCTGCACGGCGGTCGTGCAGTCCGGCGTCCGCAACCTGGCCATCAGCGAGGCCGCGGCTCCTCACGGCTTGTACTACGCCCCGGATCCCAGCAGCCAGATCGCCTGCACCATCGGCGGTAACGTGGCGGAGAATTCCGGCGGGGTGCATTGCTTGAAGTATGGTCTGACGCTGCACAATGTTCTGCGGGTGCGCGGCTTCATGGCCGACGGCGAACCGGTGGAGTTCGGATCAATGGCGCTCGATGCCGCGGGCCTCGATCTCCTGTCCATCGTCGTCGGCAGCGAGGGCATGTTGGCGGTCACCACCGAAGTCACGGTGAAACTCATTCCCAAACCGCAGCTGGCCCGCTGCATCATGGCGAGCTTCGGCGACATCGAATCGGCAGGCGCTGCGGTGGCCGATGTGATCGCGCGCGGCATCATTCCCGCCGGTCTCGAGCTCATGGACAAGGCCATGACGGCCGCGGTCGAGGCCTTCGTGCACGCCGACTACGACCTGGATGCCGCGGCCATTCTGCTGTGCGAGAGCGACGGTACCGCCGAGGAAGTCGCCGAGGAAATTGCCCGCATGGAGGAAGTGTTGAAGGCCGCGGGAGCATCCCGATGTGAGGTCAGCTGCGACGAAACGCAGCGCCTGAAATTCTGGAGCGGCCGCAAGAATGCCTTTCCGGCATCCGGCGGGATCAGTCCGGACTACATGTGCATGGATTCCACCATCCCGCGCAAGCGCCTGGCGGAGATGCTGCGTGCGATCCAGGAGATGGAGATCACCTATGGTCTGCGTTGCGTCAACGTCTTTCATGCCGGCGACGGTAATCTGCATCCCTTGATTCTGTTCGATGCGGAGGATGCGGATGAAATGCGCCGCTGTGAAATGTTCGGCGCCGACATTCTCGAGACCAGCGTGCGCCTGGGAGGCACCGTGACCGGCGAGCACGGGGTGGGAGTCGAAAAGCTGAATTCCATGTGCGTGCAATTCGCGCCGGCCGAGCGCGCGCAGTTTCTGGCGGTGAAGCACGCCTTCGATCCGCTCGAGCTGTTGAATCCCGGCAAGGTGATCCCGACGCTTTATCGCTGCGCCGAGTACGGCAAGATGCACGTGCATCGCGGCATGCTGCCCCATCCCAACCTGCCGAGATTCTGATGGACGCGCAGGATCCGGTGCTAGACGCTTTGATCGACCGCGTCCATCGTGCCCGGTCGCAGCGGACGCCGCTGGAGATTCGCGGCGGCGGCACCAAGGCCTTCTACGGCGGTCCGGCCCGAGGCGAGCCCTTGGAGATGAGCGGGCTCGCCGGAATCAGCCTGTATGAACCCACCGAATTGGTCGTGACAGCGCGCGCCGGAACGCCGCTCGCCGAGCTCGAAGCCGCGCTCGCAGCGCGCGGTCAATGCCTCCCGTTCGAGCCGCCGCGTTTCAATGCCGGCGGCACGGTCGGCGGCATGGTGGCGGCGGGCTTGTCGGGGCCGGCGCGCGCCAATTTCGGATCGGTTCGGGACCATGTGCTGGGGGTGACTTTACTCAACGGCCGCGGCGAGATTCTGACCTTCGGCGGTCAGGTCGCCAAGAATGTCGCGGGATACGATGTGTCGCGGCTGGTGGTGGGTGCGCTCGGAATTTTGGGCATCATCTGCGAGGTGTCGCTCAAAGTCCTGCCCGTCCCTCGGGCCGTTGCCACCCTGTGCTTCGAGTGCGATGAACGGCATGCGCTCGAGCAGCTCAAGCAGTGGGCATCGCAACCCCTGCCCTTGAGCGCCAGTGCCTGGTGCGAGGGCAGGCTGCGCGTGCGCCTGGCGGGCGCAGTCGCCGCCGTGAACGCGGCCTGCGTCCGGTTGGGCGGCGCCCTGCTCGATGCGGAGGAGGCACAGGCGTGGTGGCTGGGCCTGCGCGATCAGAGGCAGGAATTCTTTGCGCTGGATGACGGCGATTTGGCGCGCGGCGAATGTCTCTGGCGGCTGTCGGTGCCCAGCACGTCGCCGCCGGCCGAGTTGCCGGGGCGTCAGATCATCGAGTGGCACGGTGCCGAGCGATGGTGGCGCACCGCTGCTGCGCCCCGCGAGGTGCGGTCCGCCGCCGCATCGTCGGGAGGCCATGCCACGTTGGTTCGCGGCGCCGACAAGTCGGCCGGCGCATTCACTCCGCTCGACGCGGTGCTCATGCGCATTCACCACGGCTTGAAGCAGGCCTTCGATCCGGCCGGCATCTTCAATCCCGGGCGCTTGTACGCGGAGCTTTGAGCGGCCATGCAAACTCAACTGACCGCCGAGTTCGAAGCCAGCCGCGAGGGCAAGGAGGCCCAGGCCATCCTGCGCAAGTGCGTGCATTGCGGCTTCTGCAACGCGACCTGTCCCACCTATCAATTGCTCGGCGACGAACTCGACGGTCCTCGCGGACGAATCTATCTGATCAAGCAGGTGCTCGAGGGCGGCGACGTCACCCGCAGTACCCAGCAACATTTGGACCGCTGCCTCACCTGTCTGAATTGCCAAACGACCTGCCCAAGCGGCGTCGAATATGGACACCTGGTCGACATCGGCCGCAGGATTGTCGATGCGCGAGTGCAGCGCCCGGCAGCCGAACAAACGATCCGCTGGGTGCTCAAGGAGGGACTCACGTCGAGGCTGTTTGCGCCGGCGATGAGGTTGGGGCAAGCGCTGCGCCCGCTGTTGCCGGCGGCATTCCGGAAATATATTCCGCCGCGTGCGGCCCACACGCCGGCCGGCCCGTCCTCGGTGTCGGCGCATCGACGGCAGGTGCTGATGCTGCAAGGCTGTGTGCAGCCCTCCATGATGCCGAACATCGATGCCGCGGCCGTGCGGGTGCTCGCTGCGGCGGGAATCGGGGTCGTGCAATCGGGGGTGGCCGGTTGTTGCGGCGCTCTGCGGACGCATCTCGGCGATCACGAGGGGGGCCTCGCGAACATGCGCCGCAATATCGACGCTTGGATGCCGATGGTCGCGGCGGGCGGGGTGGAGGCGATCGTCGCATCGGCCACTGCCTGCAGCCTCGCACTCAAGGAATATGGACACGCGCTTTCCGGCGACCCGCACTATGCAGAGAAAGCGGCGCGCATCAGCGCGTTGGCGCGGGACCTGAGCGAATTTCTGCCGGACATCGCGCCCGCCTTGAAGAACCGGCTGCGGGGCGATGGGCCGAAGCGCCTGGCCGTGCACTCACCCTGCACGTTGCAACACGGCCAGCAACTGCGCGGCGGAATCGAAGCGCATCTGCGCGCCTTGGGGTTCGAGGTCGCGGTGGCGGATAGTGAGAGTCATTTCTGTTGCGGGTCGGCGGGGGCGTATTCCCTATTGCAGCCTGACCTGGCGC
>DATLVV010000338.1:0-8053 GCA_035577165.1 Steroidobacteraceae bacterium
CAATGGCTCAGATCGTCACGAAAATCGATACCCGCACCGCGGAATTCACGGAAAACCGCGCCGCCATGCAGCCATTGGTCGAGGACCTGAAGGCCACGTTGCAGCGCAATGCCGCCGGCGGCAGCCAGGCCGCCCGCCTCAAGCACACCCACGCCGGCAAGCTGCTGGCGCGGGAGCGGATCTCGGTGCTGCTCGATCCCGGTTCGCCGTTCTTGGAGCTATCCCCATTGGCGGCGCAAGGGGTGTATGGCGAGGAGCTGCCCGGCGCCGGCCTCATCACGGGCATCGGTCGCGTCTCGGGCCGCGAGTGCATGGTGGTGGCGAACGACCCCACGGTGAAGGGCGGCACCTACTACCCGCTGACCGTCAAGAAGCATTTGCGCGCCCAGGAGATTGCCGGGGAAAACGCCCTGCCATGCATATACCTGGTCGAAAGCGGCGGCGCGTTTCTGCCGAAGCAAGACGAGGTGTTTCCCGACCGTGAGCACTTCGGCAGGATATTCTTCAATCAGGCGCGGCTATCTGCGCAGGGGATCGCGCAGATCGCGGTGGTCCACGGCTCGTGCACGGCCGGCGGCGCCTATGTGCCGGCCATGTCCGATCACGCGGTCATCGTCCGCAATCAGGGCCGCGTGTTTCTGGGAGGGCCGCCGCTGGTACGGGCGGCGACCGGCGAGGAGATCGATGCCGAATCCCTGGGAGGCGCGGACGTGCACTGCCGCCGCTCCGGTGTGACCGACTACTACGCGGAGAACGACGCGCATGCGCTGGCATTCGCGCGCCGCGCGGTGGCGCGCCTGCGAGGCGGCTCGATGCGGTCCGTCTCCGCAGCGGCGCTCGCCGCCGCCCCGCCCGCGGGCGATCCCGCCTACGATCCGCGCGAACTGTACGGCATCATTCCGCCGAGTTCGCGCAAACCCTACGACGTGCGCGAACTCATCGCGCGCCTGGTCGATCGTTCGTGGTTCGATGAGTTCAAGGCGCTGTACGGCACCACTTTGGTTTGCGGATTCGCCGACATCCATGGCCGCACGGTGGGAATCCTGGCGAACAACGGCATCCTGTTCTCCGAAAGCGCGTTGAAGGGCACGCATTTCATCGAGCTATGCTGCCGCGAAGACATACCGTTGGTGTTTTTGCAGAATATCGCCGGCTTCATGGTGGGTCAGGCCGCGGAGGCGGGCGGCATTGCCAAGGACGGCGCCAAGCTGGTCACTGCCGTCGCCTGCGCGGCGGTGCCCAAATACACCGTGGTCATCGGCGGCAGTTTCGGCGCCGGCAACTATGCAATGTGCGGCCGCGCCTACGGTCCGCGTTTTCTGTTTCAGTGGCCGAACGCGCGAACCTCGGTGATGGGCGGCGAGCAGGCGGCCAGCGTCCTCGCCACCATCAAGCGCGAGGCCCTGCAGCGCGGCGGCGGCAGTCTCAGCGAGGCCGAGGAGGAACAGCTCAAAGCACCGATCCGCGAGCAATTCGAGCGGCAGGGGCATCCGTACTACGCATCGGCGCGCCTCTGGGACGACGGGGTCATCGATCCGCTCGACACGCGCCGCGTGCTCGGATTGGCCCTCGCCTTGACGGCGGCCCAGGCAACCCCGGCCACGCGCTTCGGCGTGTTTCGAATGTGAGCTCGAGCGTGCTCCGCCGGCTCCTCATCGCCAATCGCGGCGAAATTGTCTGCCGCATCGCGCGCACCGCCCGGCGCATGGGAGTGACTGCGCTGGCGGTGTATTCCGAGGCCGATGCCGGCGCGCGCCATGTGCGCGTCGCCGACGAGGCCTACTTTCTGGGTCCGGCGCCGGCGGCCGAGAGCTACCTGAATATCGCCAGGATTCTCGAGCTGGCGCGGCGTGTCGGTGCCGACGCCGTGCACCCGGGGTACGGCTTTCTGTCGGAGAACGCGGACTTCGCGCAAGCCTGCGTCGAGGCGGGGCTGATCTTCGTGGGACCGCCGGCGTCCGCGATCCGCGCGATGGGCTCGAAAAGCGCGTCAAAGGCCGCGATGGCGGCCGTCGGCGTGCCGGTGGCACCGGGCTATCACGGCGCGGATCAAACGCCGCAGCGGCTGGCCGCGGAGGCGCAGCGGGTCGGCTTTCCACTGATCATCAAGGCCAGCGCGGGCGGCGGCGGCAAAGGCATGCAGGTGGTGAATTCGCCGTCCGAGGTCGGCGCGGCAGTCGACTCGGCGCAACGGCTGGCGCGCGCTGCATTCGGCGACGACAAGCTGCTGCTGGAGCGCTACTTTGCGCAGGCGCGCCACGTGGAAGTACAGATATTCGCCGACTCTCACGGCGGCATCGTGAGTCTGTTCGATCGCGATTGCTCGGTGCAGCGCCGCCATCAAAAGATCATCGAGGAGGCGCCGGCACCCGGCCTGCGCGAAGAGGTGCGCGCCGGCATGGCGCAGGCGGCCATCCAGGCGGCGCGCGCGGTCGGCTACGTCGGCGCCGGTACCGTGGAATTTCTGGTCGACGAAGCGCAGCAATTTTACTTCATGGAGATGAACACCCGCCTGCAGGTGGAACATCCGGTCACGGAGTGCATCACCGGGATCGATCTCGTGGAATGGCAGCTGCACATTGCGAACGGCGCGCCCCTGCCCAAAGCACAGTCCGATATCAGGCAGCAGGGCAGTGCCTTGGAGGCGCGCCTGTACGCCGAGGATCCCATCCGAGGATACCTGCCCAGCACCGGCCGCATCGCTCACCTGCGTTGGCCGGAGGCGGCTCCCGGCGTGCGTCTCGATGTGGGGGTCGACGCGGGCGATGAGGTCTCGACTTTCTACGATCCGATGTTGGGCAAGGTCATCGCCTGCGGTGAATCGCGCGGCGCAGCGGCCGATCGGCTGCGCCGGGCATTGGATGACATCGAAATCGTGGGCGTGACCACCAATCGCGCGCTTCTCTCGAGCGTTCTCGCGGACGCGGCATTCCGCAGCGGCGGGGTGGCCACCAATTTTCTCGAGGTGCGTCGTGAGCAGCTGTCATTCGCCGAGCCCGCAGCCGCAGAGATCGACGCGGTGCTCGCCGGACTTTGGCTCGCCACCCGCGAGACCGAGGCCGATGCTCTGTGGGCGGACAGCCGCGGCTGGCGGCTGGGGTCCCCTCCGCGCAGCGCATGGGCGTTCGCGGAGCACAGCGTGGCCATCGAGTTGGCGGCGGCGGATCGATACGTCGCGCGCGGCGCGGGCCGGGAATATCGCCTGCGGCTCATCGCCCGCGGCGGGCAATTTCTGGAGGTGGAAGTTGACGATCAAGTGCAGCGCCTGCGCATCGTCGAGGTGCAACAGGAGCTGCATCTGTTCCGCGGCGGGCGCCACGCAGTCCTGCGTCTCAACCGCAGCGAGGATGCCTTGCAGGGCAGCTCCGCAGTGGAGCAGGGTTCGCTGCTGACGCCGCTGCCGGGAACCATAGTCGCCACGCACGTGGCGCCGGGCCAGCAAGTGGTGCGGGGTGCGCCGCTGGTGACTGTCGAGGCGATGAAAATGGAACACACCTTGACCGCACCGTACGACGGCACCGTGACGCGGGTTGCTTTCGCCGTGGCGGAGCGGGTTGCGGCGGGCGCCATCCTGGTCGAGCTTGCGCCGCTCGGCCCGGAGCCCTAGGAGCCTAGGCTACTTGCGCGTCGGCGGCCGCCACCGCGGGCAGCGTGACCTTGAAGCGGGTCTCGTGCCCCAACAGCGTCGCCAGCGCGATCTTGCCGCCGGCTTCGTGCACATAGCGGCGCACCAGCGACATGCCGCTGCCGTGCGGCGCTTCGCCCGGCGCTGATTCCAAAGTGGTGTAGCCCGACTTGAAGATCAACTTGATGGCCTGGCGATCGCGCAGCCGCGAGGCGGCTTCTTCGTTGAGCAAACCCTTGGCCACTGCGGTGGCGCGCACCCGGTCAGGATCGAGCCCGCAGCCGTCATCCTGGAAGTGCAGCTCGAAACTCTGGTCGGGCAGGGCTTTGAACTCCAGATGCAAGGTCCCATGGGCCGGCTTGCCGCCGCTGATGCGTGCGGCGGACGATTCGACCCCGTGCATGACGGCGTTGCGAATCAACTGAATGGCAACGTTCTTGATGGTCGCCTGATAACGCGGAGGAACCAGCTGGATGCCGATGCAGTCCAGCACCACGGTTTTCTTGTACTCCTGCGCCACCAGTTCGGTCAGCGCCGACAAGGTGCTGTCGAGGCTTCCCGCCGGCGCCATGCGGTGCGCCTTGGGCGTCGCGGACTTGTGCGACGCCGGCGCTTTTTTCGCCATTTGCGCCAGGAACTGCGGAGCTTCGATGATCTGGGTGCCGTTCTCCGTCATGCGCGTATCGGGCGACTCCTCATCGGCCTCCACAAGCGGACCTGATTGCGTGGACAGGGAGCGCAGCAGCGCGAACTGCCCATAGAGCTGGTCGAGCTTGACGGCGAGCGGCAGGAAATCACTGCCGCTCAGCGCACCGCGGCTGCGCAGTTCCTGCAGCGAATCTTCCAGCAATCTCGCAGCGGCCTCGAGGCCGGTGAGCTTGAGCGCCGCCGCATCGCGGCGGACCCGGTCGACTTCTTCGAGTGTCTCCTCGAGCTTGCTGCGAAACGCATCGGCCTCGCGCGCCGGTTTTTTCAGTACGCCGTTGATGGTCTTCATCGCTGCATCGGTGCGTTGCAGGAAGGCGCCGAAGCGCGCCCCCCCGGACTGCAGGACGCTGCGCAGAATCTCGCCCTGAGTCTGCATATGCGTGCGCAGATCCTCGAGCTCGCGCTGTTGCTGCACGCGTGCGGTGATGTCGGTTACGCGCACCAGCCAGGCGCGCGGCTCGCGCCCGGAGTCGACTGCGTGGAAATCGAAGGAATAGTGCGCGGTTTCAAACGCGCCGTCGGGCATAACCCGCCGGACTTCGACATCCTGGAGCGGATTCGGCTGAGAGGCGTCAAAGGGCAGCGTGGCGTCGAACAGCCGCGTCATGAAAGCGCGCACCGCGCTCAAAGTCTTGGCGGTGACCAGCGGCGTGAGCAGTTTATCGAAGCTGACGTTGCTGAAGTCTTGGCGGCGGAACATCGCGGCGAGCGAGGCCGACACCTGCGGCTGCACCTTGTCCTTGGCGTCGAGCAGAAACATGCCTTGCACGCTGCTCTTCAGAATGGCGTCGGTCAGCCGATTGCTGGCGCCGATGACATCCTGCTTCTCGCGCTCATGCCGTTTGACGGAAATGAACATATCAACAGGGTGCCAAACGGCCTTGAGCGGGGGCTTGATGGATGTCACAGCCTAAGAGCGGCCGATTACAATGCTGCACTGAGTCAACGGTCAGTGAGACGCCCGTCACAGTTCAGGCAACGGCGGCGACCAGGGGTCCCAAATCAGCCAGCAGCTCGTCCGCCGAGGCGTAGCGGGCGCTTTGCTGCTTCGCCATGAGGCGATCGAGCAGGGGCTGCTGCATGGACGTGGGCGGCGGCAATTGCGGCACTGGCGAGCCGGTGTGCTGCTCCATGATGGCCATGGCGCTGCGGCCGCTGTAGGGCCTCTGGCCGGTGAGCATTTCGTAGAACATGACCCCCAGACTGTAGAGGTCGGTGCGCGCGTCGACGCGCTGCCCCTGCGACTGTTCGGGGCTGATGTAGTAAGGCGAACCGAGCACCTGGCCGACGCCGGTGGTTCCGGCGTCGTCCATCGAGCGGCGCGCCAAGCCGAAGTCGATCAGCACCGGCGAATTGTCTTCGCGCAGCATCACGTTGGCCGGCTTCAAATCGCGATGCAAAATTCCGAACACGTGAATGACGCGCAGCGCCTCGGCGATGGCGCGCAGATAGTACAAGCTTTCGTCCACGCTCAGCGGATTGCGCAGACGGTCGCGCAGGTCGCCGCAGGGAAAATATTCCATCGCCAAATACAAGTGCCGGGGCAGGGAGCCGAAGTCATAGATCTCGGCGATGGCGCGGTGGCTGATGCTGGAGATGATTTCGTATTCGCGCTGGAAGCGTTCGGCGTCGTCGATTTCCCTCGAGGTTTCGCCGCGGTTCATCACTTTGAGCACCACATTGCGCCGCAGGCGTTCGCTGCGCGCGAGGTACACCTGCGAGAAATTGCTGGTCGCAATTTCCTTGAGGATGGAATAGCCCGGCACCTCGACTCCCGGCGCCGCAGGGTCGGGCGGGGTGATGGCCTTGGCCGCCTGAGCGGCGGCACGGCGCTTCGAACAGGCTTCCATGATCGAGGCCAACAATTGATCGCGGGTGATGCGCGCCAGCGGCAGGTAGTCCTTGGCGCCGTTTTTCATCGAGCGCACGGCAGACAGTTCGCCGCCGTTGTCGGCAAGCATGATGCAATACAAACCGGGTTGCACCTGCAGCATTTGCGCCATGTCGTGCAGCGCGATCGCAGCCGCGGCCTCGTCGGCAAAATCGGCCTGCAGAATGGCCGCATCCGGCGCGCGCTCGGCGATCAGCCGGTTCACGGCGGCGGGTTCTCCCGCCGGCAGCGTGGTGACTTGGGCGTTCGGCCAATGACTGGTGACATGGTGGGTAAGCCACTGCAGGCGCTTCGTATCGCCCCCTACCACCAATAAGTTAGGACCGGTCGCGTCTGCCATATATGAGGTCTAGCACTAGGAAACTCCAGCCTAGCGCTAAAGACTTGCGCCTGACCCGTCGGGATTTCACATTTTGGGGTTCCTTCGGGAGGGGGGTGCCGGAACCAATGGCCTTGTTCCGGGGTCATAATGCCCATCCAGACATATCGCCTGAGAGAGGTCTAATTTCAATGGGAAACGTCAGAACCTGGTCGCTCGCGGTGATTGCGGGCATCTTTATCGTGGTTGTCGCACATCAGCGCTCGAACGCCGATGTGGCGGCGGGTCCCGCGTCTGCGGCGGCGCCGCTGACGGTGACCCAGGCGCCTGCCTCCGCGCGCGTTACCGGACTGCCCGATTTCTCGGGGCTGGTCGCCGAAAACGGCGCCGCGGTGGTCAATATCAGCGTGGTGGAAAAGCCGCAGAAAATGGCCGAGGGCGAGGGCGATGATCCGCTGTCGCAGTTCTTCCGCCACTACCAGATGCCGGCGCCCGGACGTGCACCGCCCATGAAGGGAATCGGTTCGGGATTCATCATCAGCGCCGATGGCTACGTGCTGACCAATGCGCATGTGGTGGACGACGCATCGGAAGTGACGGTCAAGCTCACCGACCGGCGCGAGTTCGTGGCCAAGGTCATCGGCACCGATAAACGCAGCGACGTGGCGCTGATCAAGATCAATGCCAGCGGTTTGCCGACGGTGCACTTCGGCGACTCTTCGCGGCTCAAGCCCGGTCAGTGGGTGATCGCCATCGGTTCGCCGTTCGGCTTCGAAAACAGCGTCACCGCCGGCGTCGTGAGCGCCACCGCGCGACCGCTCGATGAGGCCTATGTGCCCTTCATACAGACGGATGCCGCCATCAATCCCGGCAATTCGGGCGGACCGCTATTCAACGTCGATGGCCAGGTCATCGGCATCAACTCGCAGATTTACAGCCGTACCGGCGGCTTCATGGGCATGTCCTTCGCCGTGCCCATTGATTTGGCTTTGAACGTCGAGAAACAGCTGCTCGCCAAGGGCAAGGTGAGCCGCAGCCGCATCGGCGTCGCGGTTCAAGGGGTCAATCAGAAACTGGCGACTTCCTTCGGCCTGGGCACGCCGCACGGTGCCCTCGTCAGTTCCGTCGACCCCAAGGGTCCGAGCGAGAAGGCGGGTCTCAAGCCCGGCGATGTGATCACGACCGTCAATGGTCACAACATCGATGAGTCCAACGAACTGCCGACGGTGATTGCCGAGATACCGCCGGGCAGCGAAGCGCGCATCGGTATCTGGCGCGATCACAAGGCCAGCGAGGTCAACGTCAAGACGGTGCTACTGGATGATGAGCCGGTGCAAACGGCGCGCGGCCACGGCACTGAGGACAGCGGCGGCAAGCTCGGCCTGGCGGTGCGGCCGCTCGAACCCAACGAGCAGCAGGAGTTGCATACCAAGGGCCGGCTGGTCGTGGAGGATGTCACCGGACCTGCGTTGGCGGCCGGAGTGCAGGCGGGCGACGTGGTGCTGGGGGT
>DATLVV010000339.1:0-2267 GCA_035577165.1 Steroidobacteraceae bacterium
CCGCAGCGTGCAGACCGTCAGCCTGCCGAACATCAACCTGAACGGGCTTGCCGCCTCGCCTGCGAATTCAACCAATCCATATGTTTTCGTTGCCATGGGAGTGGGAGGCACGGAAGTCATTCCGTTCGATGCCGCCAGCACCGCCAACCCGTTCGGCACGCTCGCCAACATCAAGGCGAAGAACCAGACCTCTGGAGGAGCTTCCGCGCTGGCCGTGGATCCGACCAATCGGCTGCTTTATGTGGGAGAGGTCGCGGCGCTGACCGGAACGCAGACCGGCGGTCTGCGCGTGTTTACCATCAGCGCAACCAGTATCAATGAAGTGACGGGCTCGCCTTACAAGACGGCCGGAACAGGACCTTCAGCGATCCTGCCGAGTGTGGACGGAAACTACGTTTATGTCGCTAACAAGGCTGTCAGCGGCAGCGCGACCGGAAACATCACCGGCTATCCGATCAACGTGAGCGGGGGCGTGTATTCGCTGGGAACGCTGATCAACACGATCACGGCCGGAACGAGCACAGTGGGCCTTGCCGAAGAGAGCACCGGCACACATGTGCTGGCGGTCAACGCTTCAAACTCCAATAGCAGCCCCGATCTGGCCACCTTCACCTTCGATGCCACCACTCCCGGCAAGCTCGATGCCGGAGCGACCGCGGCAACGGGAACGGATCCAGCGGGGGCAACAGCGATCGTGGCGGTGCCGTAAGGGAAGTGGTTAGTGGTTAGTGGTTAGTGATCGAGTCTCGAACGGCTTACCAACTCTCGAAGATTACTTCTTCGCCGCGGCCGAAGATTGAGTGCTTGCGGAACTCGCGGTCATTGCGCTGCGGAAAATCAGTACGGAAGTGCGCGCCGCGGCTCTCAGTGCGCGCCAGCGCGGACTTGAGGATGGCATGCGCAACGCGGCTCATGGCACCCGCCTCAAACAGCCGCCGGCTGCGCTTGCCCTCCTGAAAGAAGCGCTCTACGGTCATTTCGCATTCGCTGGGCGCGTCGAAGCCCTGCAGCAGTGTTGAACCCTGGCGCAAAAGCCCGGCGTAGCTCCACATATGGCGTTGTAGTTTGTAAACATAGATATCGAGGAATTCCTCATCTTCGCGCGACATCCTCTTTGCAGCCTCCGCCAATTCGGGCGCAGGTTGGAAGCCAAGTCCGTCGGCAAGCATCGCGCTGGCCGCGCGCGCGCCGAATACCAGGCCCTCCAGCAGCGAATTCGATGCCAGGCGATTGGCGCCGTGCACTCCAGTGCAGGCCGCCTCTCCGGCCGCATAGAGGCCGCGCAGCGTAGTGTGTCCGTCCAGGTCGGTCTTGATTCCGCCCATCAAGTAGTGCGCCGCAGGCCGCACCGGAATCAGGTCGCGATCGAGATCGAGCCCATACTTCACAAGAAACGCGCTGATGCCGGGAAATCTTTTATGCAGATCCATGGCGCGCACGTGGCGCATGTCGAGATAGACCGGCCGCAACTCGCCCGGGCTCTCGCCCATGCCTTCGCGCGCGACAGCACGCGCAACCACGGCGCGCGGAGCCAGTTCGAGCATCGGTGAATAGCGCTCCATGAAGCGCTCGCCACGATCGTTGCGCAGATAAGCGCCCTCGCCGCGCAGCGCTTCCGACAGCAGAAACCGCGGCGCGCCCGGAAATGCAAAAGCAGTGGGATGGAACTGGTAGAACTCCATGTCGGCGAGTTCGCCGCCTGCTGCCGTCGTAATCGCAATGCCGTCTCCCGTTGCGACCGCGGGGTTGGTGGTGTCGGAGTAGACCTGTCCGGCGCCGCCCGCTGCGATAAGCACGGACCGCGCTGAGACGCGGGTGGCGTTGTTTTCGGCATCCAGCAAGTCAGCGCCGGCCACGCGATCACCGGCAACCACGAGGCCCGTTACGGAGGTCCACTCGGCGAAACGAACGGCCCGGTGAGTGCGCACAATCGCTGCCAGCGAGCGGCTGATCTCCGCGCCGGTAGCGTCGCCGTTGGCGTGCAGGATGCGCGGCAGCGAATGCGCCGCTTCGCGTGTGCGCAGCAGGCGCCCATTCTCCTCATCGAAGTGGGCGCCCCACTCGATCAGTTCCGCCACGCGTTGAGGACCCTCGTTCACCAGCACTTCGGCTGCAGCACGATGCACGAGCCCGTCTCCGGCGTTGATCGTGTCTTCAAGATGCAATGACACCTGCTCGCTGTCAGCCTCCGCCACCGCGATGCCGCCCTGTGCGTAATGCGTGTTCGATTCGCGGACCGATTCCTTGGTGACCACCAGCACCTCGCC
>DATLVV010000340.1:0-2680 GCA_035577165.1 Steroidobacteraceae bacterium
CGAATCGGGCACATAGACGCGTTTGATGGCGAGGCAGACCTGGCCCGAATTGACCATGGCGCCCTGAAATATTTTCGCCGCGGTTTCCTTGACGTTCACATCATCCAGCACGATGGCCGCATCGTTGCCGCCGAGCTCCAGCGTGACCCGCTTGATCGTGCCGGCAACACTCGCCATGACTTTCTTGCCGGTGGCGGTCGATCCGGTAAAGGCGACCTTGGCGACGTCGGGATGCTGCGTGAGATATCCCCCCAGATCGTTCTGATCGACGATCACATTGAACACGCCCGGCGGCAGTATCTCGGCGCAGAGCTCGCCAAACAGCAAAGTGGTCAGCGGGGTGGTCGGGGCGGGCTTGGCGACGACGGTATTTCCCGCGAGCAATGCCGGCGCCACTTTGATCATCAACAATATGAGCGGAAAATTCCAAGGCGTAATGGCCGCAACCACGCCGAGCGGCGAGAGCTCCCGAACGATGATTTCCTGGGCGTTTTCGCGCAGGACTTTCGCGGGCAGGTCCATGGCGGTAAAGGCGCGAATCATGGCGACCGCGCCGCCGATCTCGTATTCCGCGTGCGCCAGCGGCTTGCCCTGTTCTTCGGTCAGGAGCCGCGCGAATTCCGCGCTGCGCGCCTCGAAGGCGGAGGCAATTTTGAGCAGCGCCTGGCGGCGGCTCTCGATGCTGGTCGTGGACCAGCTCGCAAAGGCATTCTTGGCGGCGAGCACCGCCGCGTCCAGCTGCGCCTTGTCGGCTCGCGCGCAGCGGGTCAGCAACTTGCCGGTTGCGGGATTGATCACCTCCAATGTCGAGGCGCCCGCCACGAATTCTCCGTTGATCAACATGCGGAAGTCATGATCCGAGCTCTGCAACATTCTTGGATTTGCGCTCATAATGGGTACCTACGCGAATGGTGAATTTTGACCGATGGCAGCAGATTAGTATGAACCCGGATCTATCGAATATCGAGCCGATTCGCATCGCACCCCTGCAACCCGCGGAGCGCGTCCGTTGGGAAGAGCTGTGGACCCAATATCAGGTGTTCTACGGCGTTGTGCTCCCGGCAGCGGTCACCGAGAGCACCTGGCAGCGCCTGCACGACGGCCGCGTGCACGGTTTGGGTGCCCGCGATCCGGCCGGCCACTTGGTCGGCATCGTGCATTTCCTATATCACGAAGATACCTGGTCGACGACGCCCGCGTGCTACTTGCAGGATCTCTATGTGGATGCCGCGGTCCGCGGCTCGGGTTGCGGGCGCAAGCTGATCGAGGCGGTGGCCGCGGCATCTCGGAAAGCCGGTGCCAGCCACCCCTACTGGTTGACTCACCAAAGCAATGCCGTGGCGCGCCAGCTTTACGACCGTCTGGGGCAGAACCAAGGCTTCATTCATTATGTCTATTCGGCTCCCGCCGGGGGTGGCTAAATGCACGTCGTAGAATCCACCGCGCATCTCTCCAAGGCTGATGCCTACCGTGAACTGCAATCGCAGTTGAGCGCACTTCTGGTCGGTGAGCGCGACGGACTGGCGAATTGCGCCAACATGTCCGCGCTGCTATACGAAGCGTTGCCGGATTTGAATTGGGCCGGGTTTTATTTTCTGCGGGGTCGCGAGCTGGTGTTGGGCGCCTTTCAGGGCCGGGTCGCCTGTGTGCGGATTGCGGTGGGCCGCGGCGTCTGCGGCACGGCCGCGGAGCGCCGCGAGACGGTCATCGTCGAGGATGTGGACGCCTTTCCGGGACACATCGCCTGCGACTCCGCGTCGCGTTCCGAGATCGTGGTCCCGTTGATTCACCAAGGACGACTCTTGGGGGTGCTCGATCTTGACAGTCCCCGGGTGGCACGCTTCGATCAAGAGGACAGCAGAGGCCTCGGCGCGCTGGTGGATGTGTTGCTGCAAGGATCCGATCTGGATCGGCTCGCCGGCTGACCGCTATGCGGCGGCCAACGGATAGAAGATGCGCAGCGCGGTGTGCCCGTCGGCGGACGGCGAGATTTCCATTCGACCGCCGTGGGTCATGATCCACCGTCGGGCCGATCCCAACACCAATTCCTGGAATCCGAGATTGACCGGGTCCTGGAGGAACAATTCTTGTGTGTCGCGAATGGCGTCATAGGTCAGCGTCGAGCGCAATTCCAGCACCGCATACGAATCTGCGCTGCTTAGTTCGAGGTGCAGCACGGCACCGGGCGGCAGGGCATCGATGCTGAGCGCGAAGAGGCCCAATAGCATCGACCGCAGTTTGTTTCTTTCGCTCAGAATCAACAACTCTTCGCGGCCGGAGAAGCTCAAAGCGATGCCTTTGGCGAGCGCATCATTGCGAAAAAAATGCATCGATTGCTGGACCAGGTCCGCCAGATTCAAGATCGCCGCCACCCCGTCCGGCCCGGTCACCTGATTGACTATGTCGGCCACGGATTGATCGTGATTCGCCGTTGCACGCTTGGCGAGCGACGCCGCGCTGTCGACGAGCGCGGGATTCTGCGCGCCGTTCTTGGCGGAGCGGGCAAGCAATTCTATGGAACTATAGATCGCCTGCAAACCGCCGCGCATGTCGTGCATGTACGCCTGTCGGCAGCGCTCATTGATCAGAGTTTGGACGGCAGCATCCAGAACATCGCCCGCTTGCCAATAGTGCATTTTCGCCACCCATCCAACCGTTGAGCCAAACGATGATAGCGTCT
>DATLVV010000341.1:0-5663 GCA_035577165.1 Steroidobacteraceae bacterium
CTCTTGGATCTGGCCCAGGAAAAGAACCGCTTTCTGCGCCACATGTCGCATGAACTCAAGACCCCGTTGGCGAATATTCGCGAGGGAACCGAACTCTTGATGGATGGCGCGGTCGGCGAATTGCAAAGCAGCCAGCGGGAAGTGACGGCCATTTTGCGTGAGAACGGCATGAAGCTGCAGCGCCTCATTGAAAATTTATTGTCTTTCAGCGCCTGGCAGGCGAAGAGCGTCGGCCTGGAGATTTCTGAATTCAAATTGCGGCCCCTGATCAAAAGCGTGCTCGAGAATCAGCAGCTCACCCTGGTGGCGCAGCGTGTGCGGCTCGATGTGCACGTCGAAGATCTGACGACGCTGGCCGACCGCGGCAAGATTCGCCTGATCCTCGACAATCTGCTGTCGAACGCCATCAAGTTCACGCCGCGCGGCGGCACCATCGCGATTCACGCGCGCAGCGAACGCGATCAGCTGGTGCTCGACGTGATGGACAGCGGCCCGGGGATCCCCGCGGAGGAGCGCAATCGAATATTCGAGGCCTTCTATCAGGGAAAGACGCCGCAGGGAGGACATGTCAAGGGAACGGGAATCGGGCTGTCGGTGGTCACTGAATTCGTCAACGCGCATACCGGCAGCATTGAGATTCTCGAAGCCAAGGCGGGAGGGGCACACTTCCGCGTGCGCCTGCCCCTGCGGCAGGCGGCGCCGACTTCCCGTGAAAAAGCTCATGCGGCATAAATGGTTGGGCCTTGCAGCATGCACCCTCGCCGCCTGCTGGATCGGCGGCTGCGGGCTGGATGCCTTCAATCGTGGAAAATCGCCGGTGCCGGCGCAGCCTGACCCCAGCACCCAGGACTTGAGCGCCATCGCGCCGCTGCTGGAAATGATGAGCAATCTGCCGAAGGTGGATCCGGCGCGCCAGGCGGAAATGTTCCAATCGGCCAAGGATGCGGCGGATTTGACCCCCACCACCAGCAACCGGCTGCGGTATGCGCTGGCGCTGGCGACCCCCGGCTACAGCGGTTCGGATCCCGTCGCCGCCCAGCGACAGTTGTCGGAATTGCTGGCCAGGCCTGAAACTCTGCTGCCGATAGAACGCCTGTTGGCCCTGGTCGAGCTCAAAGAGGTCGAACAAAGGCTGGTGCTTCAGGCCGAAAACAAGCGCATGCGCGATGACGCGCCGCATGATGAATCACGCGACAAGCTGGCGGCCGTCAACCGCCGATTAGCTGCGGAATCGGATGAAAATGTGAGGTTGCGCAAGGCCTTGGACGAGGCTCGTGCGAAACTCGATGCAATCACGCATATTGAGCGATCGATCAACGATCGCGGTACGAGCGGATCGCATACGCCGTAACGCTGGGAGAGACCGCCTTGAACGCCTATTCGATAGCCGCCACCACCCCCCTGTCATTCGGCCTGAATCCCACCACACGCGACACGCAGCCGCCGCAGAAGCGTAAGGCCCGTATCCTGGTGGTCGACGATGACCCGGGGTTGCTGCGGCTGCTGACCATCCGCCTGCGCGCCGAGAATTACGAGGTCGAGGCGGTCGAGAGTGCGGCCGCCGCGCTCGCGGCCTGCGTGCGTTTCCGCCCGGATCTCGTGATCACGGACCTGCGCATGGATCAGATGGACGGCATCGGCTTGCTCAAGGAGCTGCAGAGCCGCTGGCCTGGCCTGCGCGTGATCATACTGACCGCCCATGGCACCATCCCGGATGCCGTGCACGCCACGCAAAGCGGCGCCTTCGGTTTTCTGACCAAGCCGGTGGACAAGCAGGACCTGCTCGATCACGTGCAGAAGGCCCTCAAGGTATCCGGCTTCGCCCACGTGGATGAAGATTGGCGCTCCAACATCGTCACGCGCAATCAGTTGATGGAAGACAAGCTGGCGCAGGCCAACATGGTGGCCGGCACCGATGCACGGGTGCTCTTGACCGGCGAGAGCGGCACGGGCAAGGAACTGTTGGCGCGCGCCATTCACGAAGCCAGCCCCCGCCGCAACAAGCCGTTCGTCAGTGTCAATTGCAGCGCGATGGCCGAGAACCTGCTGGAGTCCGAACTCTTCGGCCACGAAAAGGGTGCCTTCGCCGGCGCCACCCGCACGCAAAAAGGTCTGTTCGAAACCGCCGACGGCGGCACCCTGCTGCTCGACGAAGTCGGCGACATGCCGATGCGGCTGCAGGTCAAGCTGCTGCGCGTGCTGCAGGAGAATCAGATTCGCCCCGTGGGCGGTGCCGACGCCGTGCCCACCAATGTGCGCATTATTTCAGCAACGCATCGCGATCTGCATGAACTCATGGTGGGTGGCCAGTTCCGCGAAGACCTGTACTACCGGCTGAACGTGGTCCACATCGAGATGCCCTCGCTGGGTAAGCGCCGCGAAGACATTCCCCTCCTGGTCGCGCACTTTCTGGAGCAGATCGCCAAAGAAAGCGGTCAGCGCAAGATCTATGCCCCCGAAGCCGTGGAGCTATTGGCCACTGCGGAATGGCCGGGCAACGTGCGCCAGCTCTACAACGTGGTGCGGCAGAATGTCGCGCTGTCGCATGGCGCCATCATCACCGCCGAACTGGTGCAGCAATCCTTGGGCGGCAACCCGACGCGCCTGCCGTCCTTCGATGAAGCGCGCGATGAGTTCACCCGCAACTACCTGTCGCAGATCCTGCAGATCACGGGCGGCAATGTCAGCCAAGCGGCACGCCTGGCCAAGCGCAACCGCACGGATTTCTACAAGCTGCTGTCGCGGCACCAGCTGCTGCCGGACGACTTCAAAAAACCCTAGGCGTAGAACTCGGCAATGGTCGCAACGACATGCGCCAGCTGCGCCTCTGCCAATTCCGGATAGATGGGCAGCGCCAGGGTTTCCGTGGCGGCCAACTCGGAGTGCGGAAAGTCGCCGGCGCGATAGCCGAGGTACGCAAAGCACTGCTGCACGTGCAGCGGCACCGGGTAGTAGATCTCCGTGCCGATACCGCGCTCCGTGAGCCTGGCCCGCAACGCTTCACGATTCTGCACCCGCACCACGTACTGATTGAAAATATGCCGGTAGCCGGGCATCGCGAGCGGCGTGCGCAGCTTGCTGCCCAAGCCGGCGGCGGCAAACGCCTTGTCGTAGTACGCGGCGTTGCGCTGTCGACCTTCGGTCCAGCCATCCAGATACTTCAGTTTCACCCGCAGCACCGCGGCCTGCAGCTCGTCGATGCGAAAGTTGCCGCCGATCAGCGCGTGGTAATACTTCGGCTTGCCGCCATGCACGCGCAGCACCCGCATCCGTTCGGCCAGCTCAGGCTGGTTGGTGGTGCACAAGCCCGCGTCGCCGAAAGCCCCCAAATTCTTGCTCGGGAAGAACGAAAAGCAGCCAACGTCGCCGAACGTGCCGGCATGTATGCCGTTCTTGTAGGTTGTTCCGATGGCTTGGGCGGCATCCTCGATCACCTTGAGGCGGTACTCACCGGCAATGTTCATCAGGGGGTCCATGTCGGCCGACTGGCCGTACAGATGGACGGGCATCAGGGCTTTGATCCGCCCGCCGGTGGCGCGGTTGATCAGTTGTCCCGCCTGGACCGAACAGCGATCATGAATGAAGGCCTGCACCGCCGCCGGCGACAGGTTGAAGGTGGTGGGATCGATATCGCAGAACACCGGCCGCGCGCCGGCGCGGGCGATGGTTCCGGCCGTTGCGAAAAAGGTAAAAGGAGTGGTGATGACCTCATCGCCGGCCCCGATTTCGAGGGCCATGAGGGCGAGCAACAGCGCATCGGTGCCCGAAGAGACGCCGATTCCGGTCGACGCCGAGCAATAGCGGGCGATTTCTTCCTCCAAAGCGCGCACGTGTTCGCCGAGAATGAAGTGTTGACCGGCGCAGACCTGCTCGATGACCGGCATCACTTCGCCGCGAATTTGAGCAAATTGCGCCTTCAGATCGAGCAATGGGACGTTTGTCATGATGAATAGAATAGCATTGGTTCGCGGGCACTCCGGAAACGGCGCTGCGATTTAACAATTGTGAAATGGCATCGCGACAGCCGTCGCGCATTTGCGGGATAATACCCCTGTCAACTGTCGCAGATTCACAACGCGCGACACGGCGCACGGCCTGTATGGTTCAATGGATACCTAATGACGCAGCCCGTTTTATATAAGCAAAGCTTTCTGATCGCGGTGTTGGCCGCGGTACAGGCGATAGTTCCGGCGGTTGTCGCGGTCGCCATGTTGTACGCCACCATCACCTTTTTTGGCCACGTGTTCAACCGCTCCTCTCAAGCCGTCGTCATCCTGGCGGTGCTGTGCCTGGTGCTGATACAGCCGCCCCGTGAGGTAACAACTCCAATGACCACGGCTCGCGTATCTGCCATCGCCGACGTGTTGTTCCGCTGGATACTGCTGCTGGTGGTGCTGTTGGCCATCGGCTACGTCACCAAGTCCTTTGCTGCCTACCCGCGGCGCATATTCCTCACCTGGGCGGTGGTCACTCCGGCGGCGCTGGTGCTGGTGACGCTGATCATGCAAGAGATCATGCATCGCTTCGTGATGAGCGCGTTCGAGAACCGCAAGGCCATCTTTGCCGGCTACAACAACAGCAGCCTGGAGCTGGCGCGGCGCCTCACCAACAATCCCGTCATGCGCTTGGAAGTGACCGGATTCTTCGATGACCGCAGCACCGACCGCCTCGGCATGGAGGCCGACGCCAAACTCATCGGCACCTTGAGCGACCTGTCGGCCTATGTGAAGGAACACGTGACCGACGTCATTTTCATCGCGCTGCCGATCCGGCACGTCAAGCGCGTCATGAACCTGCTCGATGACTTGCGCGACACCACGGCATCGATCTACTACGTGCCGGACATTTTCGTGTTCGACTTGATCCAGGCGCGCTCGGGCGAGATTCACGGCATTCCCGTGGTCGCCATGTGCGAGACCCCCTTCTACGGCTATCGCGGGGTCACCAAGCGGCTCACGGATATCGGATTGTCCGTCACCATCCTGCTGCTGTTCCTGCCCCTGCTCATGCTCATCGCTCTGCTGGTCAAGCTCACCTCGCCGGGACCGGTGATTTTCAAGCAGCGCCGCTACGGCCTCGATGGCCGGGAAATCGCCGTCTACAAATTTCGAACCATGACGGTGACCGAGGACGGCGGCGAGATCCGGCAGGCATCGAAGTCCGATAGCCGCATCACCCGGATCGGCGGGATTCTCAGGCGCACCTCGATGGATGAGCTGCCGCAGCTCATCAATGTCCTGCAGGGACGCATGAGCTTGGTGGGGCCGCGGCCCCATGCGGTCGCGCACAACGAGGAATACCGCAAACTCATCAAGGGCTACATGATGCGCCACAAGGTGTTGCCGGGCATCACGGGCCTCGCGCAGGTGAACGGTTGCCGCGGCGAGACCTCGCAGCTGGAAGAAATGGAGGCGCGGGTGAACTACGACCTCGACTATCTGCGGCGCTGGACACCGTTGCTCGATATCAAGATCATTCTGCTCACGGCGGTCAAAGTGTTTCGCGACGACAAGGCCTACTGAGTCGGTTCCCCCGCGGCCACGCTGACGCCGGCCGTGAGGAACCCCTCGTGATATCGATAGCGGCCTCGTACGGGCAGCGCGGTGTGCCCGGCCATCACGATGCTGCGGCAGGCGTGAACCAGGAGCATGCCCTCCGAGGGC
>DATLVV010000342.1:0-2473 GCA_035577165.1 Steroidobacteraceae bacterium
GCGAATGGCGCAAGCCAACTTGGAGCGCAGCCTGGCGCTGCTCCAGCAGGCACGGGCCGCACGCCAGCCGACGGCCGAGGTCAATTTCGACCCCAGCTACCAACAACTGTCCCCGGAGAGTTACCTCCATTCTGGCACTGTACCCCCGACAGGTCTCTACGATACGGGAGTCTCGGTAAACTATGAGCTCGATGTTTTCGGACGACTGAAGCGCGGCATCGAGGCGGCAATGGCTGACGATGAAGCGGTCAGAGCGGCCTATGACTTCAGCAAAATAACCGTGGCTGCAGAAACGGCGCGCGCCTATGCGGACGCTTGCAACGCCGGCGAGGGGCTGCAAGTGACCCGGCGCTCCCTGCAGCTGCAGGTTCAAAGCACCGACACCACGCAACGGCTGGTCGAAGCGGGCCGCTCGTCGAGTGTGGATCTCACGCGCTCATCGGCGCAGGTTGCTCAGGTCCGGGCGAATATCCCGGCGCTTGAAGCCCAACGCATGAATGCCCTGTACCGGCTGGCCACCCTGACCGGCAAGCCTCCGGCTGAATATCCGAGATCGGTGGAGTCGTGCGCGACTGCGCCGCGCCTGCAGCAGCCGCTTCCGATCGGCGATGCGACAGCGTTGCTGCGGCGGCGGCCGGACGTGCGCGAAGCGGAGCGCGAGCTGGCGGCGGCAACCGCGCGTATTGGGGTGGCCACGGCGGATCTGTATCCGCGCATCGCTCTCGGCGCCAGTGCCGGATCGACCGGCGCGATCAGCGATTTCCTGCGCACGCCGACCAACCGCTTCGGTATCGGGCTGGCCATTCACTGGGAGGCGAATCGATCTCTGGCACGCGCGCGCATTGCCCAGGCCAATGCCGCCGCCAAGTTCGCTCTGGCCCAGTTCGATGCCGTGGTGCTCACGGCGCTTCGAGATGCTGAGAGTGCCCTCAGCACCTACAGCCGCGATCAGGAACGCGACAGCGACCTCACTACAGCGCAGGCTCGTGCATCGGAGGCAGAAGAACAGCTGAAACGCCTCTATGTCGGCGGCAAGGTCGATTTTCTGGCTCTGCTCGATGCACAACGGACACTGGCCTCGGCGGATGATGCGCTGGCAGCGTCACACGCCCGACTCGCAACCGATCAGGTGACCATATTCCTCGCCCTCGGCGGCGGTTGGGAGTAGGCGTGTTGGCGGCGGAAGCAAAGAGCATCCAATTTCGATCGGCGTTTCTTCATGTCGCGCCGTCAATGTTTCTGGCGGCGCTCGATCAAACCATCATCGCCGCGGCCCTTCCGGCCATTGGCGGTTCGCTCGGTGGACTCACTTATCTCGCCTGGGTGGTCACCGCGTATCTGCTCGCCGCGACAATCGCGGCTCCATTGTACGGTCGCATGGGAGATGCATTCGGACGCAAGCGCATGCTGCTCTGGGCCCTTGGCCTGTTTGTTGCCGGTTCGGCCGGATGTGCGATTGCTCCCACGCTTGCCGTTCTGATTTGTGCCCGCGCGTTACAGGGTTTTGGCGGCGGCGGTTTGATGACTTTGGCGCAAGCACTCATCGGCGAAGTGGTCTCTGCGAAAGAGAGGGGGAAATTTCAAGGATGGTTCGGCGCCAACTTTGCTCTCGCCAGCACACTCGGTCCGGTAATCGGCGGTGTTCTCTCCCAATACCTTGGCTGGCGCAGCATCTTTTGGGTCAATATCCCGCTGGGGCTGGGTGCTGCGGCTGTTGCCTTGCGTGCCGAGACATTGCGTGGGACAGGAATTTGCCGCTTGGACTATGCCGGCACAGGCGTGTTCGTCGCTTCGACAGTAGCACTTCTTCTCGCTCTGAGCATCGGCGGTCACGAGGTGTCCTGGACGTCTCCAATCTTGCTCGCTCTCGCGGCCCTGGGGATCGGCGGATTCGTCCTTCTGCGTAGAGTCGAGCAGAAAGCCGCGGACCCGCTCATCTCTCTGCAACTGATGGCAGAGCCCGTCGTCTGGCGAGCGTCATTGACGGTCCTCCTTTTCGCCGCAGTTCTCTTCGGCTTGATCGTTCAATTGCCCGTCTTCTTCCAAACCGCGCTGCGGACCAGCGCAACGGTCTCGGGACTGTTGCTGATCCCTCTCACTTTCGCACAAGTGCTTGTTTCCACTGCGACGGGTCGGCGAATTTCAGCGACCGGGCGCCCCAGGACGGCGATGGCTGCCGGTTTGTCCTTCGTAATGGCCGCTTTCTTTGTCCTGGCAGCCGGAATTGAACTCGGACCGGTGTTCATCGTGCCGGTGACTTTTCTGATCGGCGCCGGACTTGGATCGACGATGCCCGCCGCGCAGACGATGGTCCAATGGGCCGCTGGGGTAGAACGCCTCGGCGTCGGTACAGCAGCCGTGTCGTTCAGCCGCTCGATCGGAGGCGCAATGGGGGCCGCTCTAGCTTCCGCGGCATTGCTTTCTGCCTTGCATGTCGTGGATCCGAATGCCCGGACCATTCTTGCCCAGGAAC
>DATLVV010000343.1:0-6161 GCA_035577165.1 Steroidobacteraceae bacterium
AGATCAAGCACCAGGAGCTCTTCCGCCGCGTGGAGTCAATGATTGCCGACCAGATGCCGCTGGGCTACCGCCAGGTGGCGAATCCGAACGACGTGGCGTACGCGGTGCTGGCGGCGAGCACCTGGGCAGTGTTGGCGCTCACCTGCCACATCGAGCTGTTCGTGCAGTCGCACTACGAAGAGAGCATCGCACTGGGACAGGATTTGTGCCCGCTGTTCAAGGATGTGTTCCACTTTCATTGGAAGGACGAGTGCCAGCATGTTCAGATCGACGAGCTCGAATGGATCGCCGAGCACGCGCGCCTGAACGCCGCCGAGCGCACCAATGCCGTGGATGGCTTCATCGCGTTGGTCGGCGCCGTCGACGGTATTCTTCAGGCCCAGGCCGCCGTAGACGTAGAATATTTCCTGAAGAACACGCTACGAGACTTCGGTCCCGGGCAGCAGCAAGAACTCAAGGACGGTGTGCTGCGGGCATACCGCTGGCAATACATTATTTCCGGCGCGCAGCACAGACACTTTGCCCGTCTGCTCGGCAGCATGACCACTCCCGCGGAGCAGCTGCGTATCCGCCAGGCACTTGCGCCGATTATCTCGCCTAATTGACCAGCGCGTAACTCAAAACGTGATGGGTCAACAGGTCCCCGACGGCGTTACGGCACTCGGCCGTGCCGTACGCCGTCCTCTTTCCCAATTTGAGCAGCCGCGCGGAGCAATAGATATCGGTCGCGCGGGCGCTGCGTAGAAACGCAGTCTTCATGTCGGTGGTGACCCACTGCTCCGTCATGCCGCGCTCGGTCATGATGGCGAGCCAGATCGCGACATCGGCAGCGCCCATGAGGGTGATGCCGCTCACGATGCCGCCGGGCCGCTCCGAGGCGGCGGCGTATGGGGCGCGAACCACGCATTCGCGCAGCGCGCAGGATTCGAGCACGAAGCCGAAGGGCTTCAGAAACGCCGCATCGCTGAGGATGCGGGCTAGTTCCTCGCGAGTGGTTTGCACGGCGTCACCCGAAGCGGCCGGTGATGTAGTCCTCGGTCAGTTTCTGCTGGGGATTGGTGAAGATCCGGTCCGTCGGCCCCACCTCGACCAGATCGCCGAGGTGGAAATACCCAGTGCGCTGCGACACCCGCGCCGCCTGCTGCATGTTGTGGGTCACGATCACGATGGCATAGTTGGTGCGCAGTTCATCGATCAAATCCTCGATCCTCGCGCTCGCGATCGGGTCCAACGCAGAGGTTGGTTCATCCATCAAGATGACCTCGGGACTCACGGCAATGGTACGCGCGATGCAGAGGCGCTGCTGTTGCCCGCCGGAAAGACTGGTGCCGGACATCGACAGGCGATCCTTGACCTCCTCCCACAGGCCGGCGCGCACCAGACTGGAGTGCACCAGTTCGTCCATGTCGCCCCTGCTCTTCGTCAAACCATGGATTCGCGGCCCATAGGCCACGTTGGCGTAAATCGAGTGCGGGAACGGCGTGGGTTTCTGGAACACAATGCCGACCCGGGCGCGCAACTGCGCCACATCCTGCTTGCGGTCGTAGATGTCGTTGCCGTCGAGGGTGATCCTCCCGTCCACCCGCGCCGCGGCGATGGTGTCGTTCATGCGATTCAAGCAGCGCAAGAACGTGGACTTGCCGCAGCCCGACGGGCCGATCATGGCCAGCACCTCATTGCGGCCGATATCGATGCTCACGTTCTTCACGGCATGCTTGTCACCGTAGTGAACGTTGACGCCGCGCGCCGTCATGACGGTATCGGCCACGGGATCGGGAAGCGGCGCTTCGATGGGCGTCGTCTCAGCGGTTCGGTCGGTGGAAGAGGATTCGAACATGGGCCGGCTCAACCAAAGCGCCCGGTGATGTAGTCGTCGGTTCGGCGGTCCTTCGGCGAGGTGAAAATCCGGCTGGAAGGGCCTATTTCCACGAGGTCGCCCATGAACATGAATCCGGTGACATTCGACACCCGCGCCGCCTGCTGCAGATTGTGAGTGACCATCACAATACAGTACTTTTCGCGCAATGCCTGCAAGGTTTCCTCGACGCGCAAGGTGGAGATCGGATCGAGCGCCGCGGTCGGCTCATCGAGCAGCAGCACTTCGGGCTGCACCGCGATTGCGCGGGCGATACACAGTCTTTGCTGCTGCCCGCCCGACAGGCTGCGGCCGTCGGCGTGCATCTTGTCCTTGACCTCATCCCATATCGCCGCGTCGCGCAGCGCCGATTCGACCCGCGCCTTCAAGTCGGCGCCGCGGATGCCGCCGCTCAGGCGCAGGCCAAATGCCACGTTGTCGAACACCGACATGGGAAACGGCGTCGGTTTTTGAAACACCATGCCGACCCGGTAGCGCAGTTCGGCAACATCCACCGACACGCCGAGTATGTCGCGGCCGCCGATCAGCACTTCGCCCTCGGCGCGCTGGCCGGGATACAGGCCATACATGCGGTTGAGAACACGCAGCAGCGTCGACTTGCCGCAGCCCGACGGCCCGATGAACGCGCTGATCGATCGATCGGCCAGGTTCATACTGATGTTGTGCAGCGCCCGCATCTCGCCATAGTAGAAATTCAAGGCGCGAATTTCGATCTTCGCCGGCCCCTGATCCTCGGCGGGCTCCTCGCCGCGCATCGGCACGCGCATTTTCAAGTGCTTCGGCGGCTTGGTCGACGGAATCATCTGCCGGAACCTCGCTCGTTCTGCAGCATGGCGAGCAGCACCCGCGCGGAAATGCTCAGCACCAGGATGGTCACGGTGATGATCAGCGCGCCCGCCCAGGCGAGATCCTGCCACTCCTTGTAAGGGCTCAATGCGAACTGGAATATCACGACGGGAAGATTGGCCATCGGGGCATTCAGGTTCGTGCTCCAGAACTGGTTGTTGAGCGCCGTGAACAGCAACGGCGCGGTCTCGCCGCTGATGCGCGCGATCGCCAGCAGCAATCCCGTGACGATGCCGCTGCGGGCGGCGGGATACAGCACACTCAACGTGGTGCGCCAAGGATACGCACCGAGCGCGGCGGACGAATCCTTCATGCCGATGGGCACCAGATTGAGCATGTCTTCGGTGGTGCGCAGCGTCACCGGTATCGCCAGAATCGCGAGCGCGAGCGCGCCGGCGATGGCGGAGAAATGCCCCATGCGCACCACCACGACCTCATAGACGAAGAGACCGATGATGATGGACGGAGCGCTCAGCAGCACGTCATTGATGAACCGGATGGCGGTGCTGAGCTTGGAGTTGCGCCCGTATTCCGCCAGATAGGTGCCGGCCAGCACGCCGATGGGCGAGCCGATCAGGATGCCGAGCAGCGTCATCACGGCGCTGCCGTAGATGGCATTGAGCAGTCCGCCCTGGCTGCCGGGCGGTGGGGTCATTTGGGTGAACAGATGGGAGGACATGCCGGCGAATCCATGCGATATCAGGGTCCACAAAATGGCCGCAAGACATGCCAGACCGATCATGGTGGCGATCATGGACAGCAGCAAAAACACGCCGTTCTTGACCTTTCGAAACAGGCGCCGGTTCATAGGCCGGCGGCTCCCCGGCGCTCCAGTCTGCGCAGCATCGCCTGCGCGGCCGCAATCACCGTGAAGGTGATGAAAAACAGCAGCAACCCCAGGGCGATGAGCGAGGAGGTATACAAATCGCCCACCGCTTCGGTGAACTCGTTGGCAATCGCCGACGAGATGGTGGTGCCGGGCGCCAGCAACGAAGAGCTGATGCGGTGCGCATTGCCGATGACGAAGGTCACCGCCATGGTCTCGCCCAGGGCGCGGCCCAGTCCCAGCATGATGCCGCCGACGATGCCGACCCGCGAGTGCGGCACGACCACATTCCAGATCACTTCCCAGGTGGTGGCGCCGAGTCCGTAGCCCGACTCCTTGAGCATGGGTGGAACGGTGTCGAACACATCGCGCATGGTGGCGGCAATGAAAGGCAGCACCATGATGGCGAGAACCACCCCCGCCGTCAGAATGCCGATGCCGTAGGGTGGGCCTTTGAACAGGCCTCCGATGAAGGGTGCATGCCCGAGGTGTGCGATCAGCCACGGCTGCACGTGCCGCTGCAGTACCGGCGCCAGCACGAACAGCCCCCAGATACCGAAAATGATGCTGGGTACCGCAGCCAGCAATTCGACGGCGACACCGATCGGGCGCTTCAACAGCGGCGGGCACATTTCGGTCAGGAACAGCGCAATGCCGAATCCCGCCGGCACCGCCAGCAGCATCGCAATGGCGGAGGTGACCACGGTGCCGTAGATCGGCGCGAGCGCGCCGAATTGGTCGGTGACCGGATTCCAGATTTCCCGCGAGACGAAGGAGAATCCAAAATGACTCAATGCCGGCCACGCACCGCGCACCAGCGACACGGCCACACCGCCGAGAATCAACAGCACCAGGACCGCCGCACTCAGCGTGGCCGAGCGGAAGATCCTTTCGTAAATCAGCTGCTTTGCGGCGTGCCTCGGATCGATGATCGCCACGGTGTGAGTGTCGCTCCCGCTATTTTCCGCTCCAGATCGGATGACCACCCGACGTGATTTCAGCGGTCCAGGTTTTTTTCACCTGGGCAATCAGCGAAGCGGGCAAGGGCACGTAATCCAGTTCCGCCGCCATAGTAGCGCCATCCTTGTACGCCCAGGCAAAGAACTTCAGCGCTTCGCCGACCGCCGCCGCGTCGTCCGGCTGCTTGTACACCAGAATGAAGCTCGCGCCCGTGATCGGCCAGCTCTTGGCGCCCCCCTGGTCGGTGAGAATCAGGTAGTAGCTGTCCGCCTTCGACCAGTCGGCATTCGCCGCGGCCGCCTGGAAGGATTCCGCGCTCGGCGCCACCGTGCCTCCTGCCTTGTTGGTCAGCAGGCTGAAGGCCATCTTGTTCTGCTTGGCGTAGGCGTATTCGACGTAGCCGATGGCGCCGTCGGTTTGGGTGGTCATGTTGGCCACCCCCTCGTTGCCCTTGGCGCCGATGCCCACCGGCCACTGCACCGAACTATTGGCGCCGATGGTCGACAAGAATTTCGGACTGGATTTGGACAGGTAGTCGGAGAACAGGAAATTCGTGCCGGATCCGTCCGAGCGGTACACCGGGGCGATCGCCGTGTCGGGCAACATCAGCTTGGGGTTCAGACTCTTGATCTTCGGGTCATTCCACGCAGTGATGTCGCCCAGGTAAATGCTGGCGATGGTGGCGCCGTCCAAATGCAATTGGCCGGCCTGAATCCCCTTGACGTGCACCACGGGGACCACCCCGCCGATGATCATGGGAAATTGCACCAGCCCGGCGGTTTTCAGATCGTCCGGCTTCAACGGCATGTCCGAGGCGCCGAAGGTCACCGTTTTGGCCTTGATCTGCTTGATGCCGCCGCCCGACCCGATGGACTGATAATTGAGCCCGACCCCGGTGAGCGTCTTGTAGGCGTCCGCCCATTTGGCATAGATGGGATAGGGAAACGTCGCCCCGGCGCCCGAGATGTCAGCCGCCGCGGCGCTCAGGCTGAAGCCAAGGGCCGCGGCCCCGATCAATAGCCACTTTTTTGCTTTGTTAATTTGCATGATCGCTCCGGGTAAAACGGATTATTAGGGTTGCCCGTGGTCGACGGTGCCGCTCGGCCGCCATTGTCGGCAGGATATGTGACAATTTTGTGACAGCTGCGCCCCACCCGGGCCAAGGCTCGCCGTTCAGGCGTAATAATCGCCGGGCGCGGTCTGGTCGGCCGCTCCGCCCTTCGCGCCCATGGCATTGAAAAGGGGGGTCAAGGCAGCCGCCACGATGAGATTCAGGGCCACGGTGTAGACCGCGGTATAGCCCGGGAAGGTATGTCCCGCCACGATCAGCGGAAAGGTCGGGGTCAGCTGCGTGGCAATGGCCATGGCGGTGCCGGCACAGGTTCCCACTGCCCAGCCCACGAGCAGCGCCCAGGAATTGAACCAGCGCGTGTACGCCCCCAGCATCACGGGGGGAAGCGTCTGGATGATCCAGATGCCGCCGAGCAGTTGCAGCTGGATGGCGTATTTCGTCGGTACGAACAAAATGAACACCAGCGCGCCCACCTTGACGATCAGCGACACCAGTTTCGCCATACGCGATTCCTGCTTGTCGGTCGGATTCTTGTTGATGAACTCACGGTGGATATTGCGGGTGTAAAGATTTGCCGCGGC
>DATLVV010000344.1:0-4909 GCA_035577165.1 Steroidobacteraceae bacterium
TTGCAGGCCGATCGAGTCGAGGCAACGGCGGTCAATCTGCTCGAACAAGTCGAGTCCGACTGGGGATTGGAAGACCCGTTGGCCGAGTCCGTGCTGCGCTGGGCGGCGCGATTGCACGAAACCGGCCTCGACATCGCGCACTCCAAGTATCAGCGGCACAGCGCGTATCTACTCCAGCACGCGGACATGCCGGGATTCCCGCGCGAAGAACAACTTCTGCTGTCGGCGCTGGTGGGCGGTCATCGGCGGCAGCTGTCGGTCGAGTTGCTCGAGGATTTGCTGCCCCCGTGGGATCATCTTGCGGAGTTCCTGATAGTGGTGCTGCGGCTCGCCGTATTGCTGCACCGGGGACGCAGCCCGCAGCCCTTGCCGGAGGTGCGTCTTCGCGTCAAAGGCCGTACCGTCACCCTGGAGCTGCCGCAGGGTTGGATGAAGGAGCATCCGCTCACTCTCGAGGATCTCGAGCAAGAGCGCTTTTACCTGAAGGACGCGGGCTTTCGCCTCAACATCGTTCAGGCGTGATCCGGGCGGCGGGCCGGAACGCAGCGGGCGTCAGGCGTCCATGAGCGGCACGCGTTCGTCGTACAGGCTCAGGAGCCGAGTCTGGGCGCAAACATGGTCGGGGGCATCCTCGGCGCGGGCATAGGTGCCCGCCGAATTCATGACCCACGCCTGGGTGTCGTCCGCCAGATACAACTTCAAATCCTCGGCGACGCGCGACCGCAGCTCCGGGGCCTCCACCGGGAAGGCGACCTCGATGCGCCGGAACAAATTCCTATCCATCCAATCGGCGCTGCCGCAATAAATTTCAAGCTCGCCGGCATTCTCGAAATAGTAGACGCGGGAGTGTTCAAGAAAACGGCCGACGATGGAACGCACCTGGATGCGGTCCGACACGCCGGGCACGCCGGGCCGCAGGCAGCACACGCCGCGCACGATGAGGTCGATATTGACGCCGGCGCGCGAAGCCCGGTAGAGCGCCTGAATGATGGTCGGTTCGGTGAGCGCGTTGAGCTTGGCAATGATGCGCGCGGGCCTGCCTGCTCTCGCATGGTCGCATTCCCGCTCGATCTTGCTGAGCAGCGCTTGATGCAGGCTGAAAGGAGCGTGCAGCAGTCTGCGCAGGCGGGGAACGCGCGTCAGTCCGGTCAGCTGCAGGAATATTTCATGGATGTCCTCGCCGATCGCTTCGTCGGCCGTCAGCAGGCCGTAGTCGGTGTAGAGCCGCGCGGTCTTGGCGTGATAATTGCCGGTGCCCAGATGGCAGTAGCGGCGCAGTCCTTTTTCCTCGCGCCGCACCACCATCACCAGCTTCGCATGGGTCTTGTAGCCGAACACGCCGTACATCACGTGGGCGCCGGCCTCCTGCAGCTTGGTCGCAATGTCGATGTTGGCCTCTTCGTCGAAGCGCGCCCGCAACTCGATGATGACGGTCACGTCCTTGCCGGCCTGCGCCGCCTCGGTCAGTGCGCCGACGATGGTGGAGTCGCTGCCGGCGCGATACAGGGTCTGTTTGATGGCCAGCACGTGAGGATCGCTCGCCGCCTGTTTGATGAAGTCGGCGACCGGCCCGAAGCCTTGAAAGGGGTGCTGCAGGAGCACGTCGCCGGCGCGCAGGGTGGCGAACAAATCGCTGCCCATGCGCAGCCGCTCCGGAATGCTGGGTGCGAACGGCGTGTACTTGAGCTCCGTGCGGTCCACCAAATCGTACACGGCCATCAGGCGATTCAGATTCACCTGTCCTCCGACCTTGTAGAGATCGTCGCCGGTGAGACCGAATTGTCCGAGCAGAAAATTGAGGATCTCCTCGGGGCAGTCATGCGCCGTTTCCAATCGCACCGCGTCGCCGAAGCGGCGCGAGGCGAGTTCGCCTTCGACGGCGCGCAGCAGATCATCGACTTCTTCCTGCTCGACGAACAAGTCGCTGTTGCGCGTGACCCGGAACTGATAACAGCCGCGCATGTTCATCCCGGCGAACAGCCTGGAGACAAACGCCTCGACTATGGTGCCCAGAAACACGAAGTTGCGGCTGCCGAGCTCGTCGGGCAGCTTGATGATGCGCGGCAAGGAACGCGGCGCCTGCACCACGGCGAGACCGCTGTTGCGGCCGAATCCGTCCTCGCCTTCGACCACGATCGCGAAGTTCAGGCTCTTGTTGAGAATTTTCGGGAACGGCCTGGCCGGGTCCAGGGCCAATGGGCTGAGCACAGGCTCGACTTCGCGGCCGAAATAATCGGCCAGCCAGGCGGCCTGAGCTCCGGTCCAATTTTCCGGCGAGACGAACACCACGCCGTTCGAGCTCAGTTCCGGCATGAGCACCTCGTTCAGCAACTCGTACTGCTCGTCCACCAAGCGGTGCGCGCGAGCGCGAATGGCCTTCAGCTGCTCCGGAACCGGCAATCCGTCCGGCCCGCCCTGCACCGCGCCCGCCTCCAGCAATTCTTTCAGACCGGCAACGCGGATCTCGAAGAACTCATCGAGGTTTGCGCACGATATGCACAGAAACTTCACTCTTTCGAGCAGCGGAATGCGGTGGTCCTTGGCCTGATCCAAGACCCGCTGGTTGAACTCCAGAAACGAGAGTTCGCGGTTGATGTAGAGCTGCGGTGTCTGCAGGTCGGTGTCGTTCATGCAAAGAGATGCAAGCGCATGCTGCGCGGTCAGTAATTGAGCGCGAATTGCGATCGATAGACGCCGCCGTAGTAGCCGGTGGGGTCATCGGCCGCGAGCGGGCGGCCGAGCATGCTGTCGGGTGTTGGCCCTAAACCCGGACCGGCAGCCGCCGGGACTGAGGCCAGCGGGCCGGCCGCGAATTGCTCGGGGGGCAGATCGGCGAGCAGCGGAGCCACCTCGGCGCGAAACTTTTGCAACGCCACTGCACGCAGCGGCTCGGCACCGGCCAGTTGAACGGTCTGGGGGTTTTTGTGCACACCGTTGACGAGATACTCGTAATGCAGGTGAGGGCCGGTCGCGAGCCCTGTCATCCCCACGTAGCCGATGACCTCGCCCTGTTGCACGCGGGTGCCGACGCGAACCTGCCGGGCGAAGCGCGACATGTGGCCATACAGAGTCGACACGCTGTTGCTGTGCGCCAGTATCAACGCGTTGCCATAGCCGCCGCGTTGGCCCGCAAAGCTGACGCGTCCTTCGCCGGCCGCGTGCACGGGGGTTCCGGTGGGAGCGGCATAGTCGGTGCCCATATGACCGCGGATGCGGTTCAAGATCGGATGCAGGCGGTGCGGATTGAAGCCGGAACTGACGCGCGTGAACTCGACGGGCGCGCGCAGGAAGGCCTTGCGCATGGGCGCGCCATCCGGCGTGTAGTAACCGGCGCGGCCTGACTCCGACACGAAGCGCACCGCCCGATACACCCGGCCGGCATTGATGAATTCCGCCGCCAGCACTTCGCCGTCGCGCAGGTACTTGCCGTCCTGGTAGATCTGTTCGTAGACCGCGGTGAAGCGGTCGCCTTCGCGGATGTCGAGCACGAAGTCGATGTCCCATGCGAACACATTGGCGAGTCTGAGCGCCACGGTCTCCGAGATATTGGCCGCCTCGGCTGCCTGGAACAGCGACGAATCAATGGTGGCTGTCGCAGTCCGGATCTGTGTTTCGACCGGATCTTCGATCATCCTTGCGGCGAATCCCGCCTCTTGACGCACGACCTTGAGGGTCTGGGTTTCGCTCACCTTGCGGGTCAGTTCTTTGATCTCGCCGTCGTTGTGGGTGACCTTGATGGCATCCCCGGGTTTGAGGAAATCAAGACTCTGACGAATGCCCGGCAACTGCCGAATCGCCGCCAGATCGGCCGTATCGAGCGCCATGCGGCGAAATATCGCATCCAGGGTATCGTTCCTGCCGACGATCACTTCGATGGTCGAGCCAATGCTGGCCTGCTGCGCCATGACCGGCAGCTGCACGGGAGTCTTTGGCGTAGCCGTGGTCGGCACGGCGGCGGCCGGCGCATTCGGATACAGCAGCGGGGCGGGAGCGTAGGCCACGGAAGACGGGGTATCGCGAGCCGCATGCCAAAGAATCAAGGCGGCGCTTGCCACCGCCGCATAAGGGGCCAAGCGAGCAAGCAGCCACTTGAATCGTCGGGATATTTTTGTGGATCCGATGATGTTGCGATGCACTAGAAGAATCCTGACGAACGGCTAGGTAGGCTAGCCGCGAGCCTACGCCTGGTCAATCGATTGCACCGAGGTTTGCGCCGCACTCAGAGGCAAAAGCACACGCCCATGAATCCGCGAGATATCCGCGGAGCGGATCAGTTGATATGTCTTATATCAATTGTAACCAGGCGTTCATCTGCCGTCGCTACAACGACGCTCCCTGCTCATCTCCGTTCCTCACCAAAGGAGGGTCCTATGCGAAAGTCGATCGTTTTCTTCTCAGCCGGACTGCTGGTAGCCGGCACCGTTCTCAGTTCCGCCTTCGCCGACGAAAATGGACGCGGCGCAAAATCGGCCACGCCCATCAAGCATCTGGTGGTGATCTTCCAAGAGAACGTTTCCTTCGATCACTGCTTCGCGACCTACCCCGTTGCGACCAATCCTGGGGGCGAACCGCGCTTCGTTGCCGCCCCGGGGACGCCTACGGTGAATGGCTTGCAGGGCACCTTGCTGACCCACAATCCCAACGCCATCAACCCGGCAAACGCCGAAGGCGCCACCAACCCCTTCCGTCTCGATCGCAGCGAAGCTGCAACTGCGGATCAGGATCACGACTACACCCCGGAGCAGATGGCGTTCGATCACGGTCTGATGGACGCCTTCCCGGCGTCGGTCGGTACCGCAGGTCCGCCGCCGGCGGGCACCCCGGTTCTCGCCACCACCGGATTGACCATGGGGTACTACGACGGCAATACCGTCACCGCGCTTTGGAACTACGCGCAGCATTACGCGAT
>DATLVV010000345.1:0-4724 GCA_035577165.1 Steroidobacteraceae bacterium
ACATGAGCATGGATGGAGGCGCGAGCATGTCGGCCGTCACCACGCTGCCGACCGCGGTCACGAGTCCGTGGCAGGTCGCGGTCAGTGCAAACGGGGCGACTCTCTACGTGAATTCCGGTTTGCGAATTTTTCGCAGCGGCAATCGTGCGACTACATGGACCGAAAGAACCGCGATCGGCACCTTTTCGCAGGGGCAAGTGTGGAACCTAACAATCGATCCCAACGACTCGAACACGTTGTACGCCATCGCTCTCGCGTCCGCGACCGGCGCCAGCAGCTTCGTCACCCACGACGGCGCAATGACCTGGCAACCGCTCACGGTTGGCGATGAATCCACGAGCCAAGCCAGGGACTTTGCCGTCAACCCGGCGAACTCCAGCCAGATCTGGTCCGCACACGACAGCGGAGTCTGGTTCAGCAACGACAAGGGCGTGAATTGGACCAATGTTTACGCGACGTCGTCGTCGGCGATTGCCATCGACCCGTCGAACCCGGCGATTGTCTATTCGGGGACGCCTTTTGGCCAGGTATTCGTGACGCCGGACGCAGGGGCGACTTGGACCGATGTCACGGGCAACAACACCGTGGGTCAATTCATGACCATCGCCCTCGATCCAGCCCAATCCGCGCATTTGCTGACGGGGGGAACGAACGGAGTAGCCGGTACCACGACCTCGGGGACGCAGTGGTCGGCACAAACGAACGGGCTCAACTCGACCTACGTGACGAGATTGTCCGCCGACCCGACGGCTGATCGGATTTACATGAATGTATTTGCAGGTGGCGTCTACTACTCCGCCGGCGGCGCCCCGTCGACGGTGGCGGCGAACAATATCGGCATCGGCGGCTTGCTGCAATTGTCAGGGCAACCCAGTTTGAGCGTGACGGCGGTGTTGGCGCAGCCGGGACACTTGTCGGCATCGTTGACCAACGGGCTGGCGCAAAGCGTTGACGGTGGGGCCACTTGGTCGTCGCTCGTGCCCGTGGCGCCGCCGAACGCGAGCAGTCAAATCTTTTCCTTCGCCAGTTCGCAGGTGTTTCCGCAAACGATTCTTGCGGCCACATCAACCGCGCTGTATAGATCCACCGACGGCGGCAATCTCTGGGCGCCGGCGGAAACGGGCCTGCCGGCGGGCGCCACCGTGGGAAAACTCGCGGCCGCGGACTCGGACCCGATGAGGTTCTACGCCTCGATCTTCGTGCAGTCAGGTTTGGGCGCAGTCGCCAGCTATGGAGTGTACCGATCCTCCGATGCAGGCCTGAGCTGGGCGCCGGCCAATACCGGAATCGCCTCGAGCGATATCCTTGCGCTCGCCGTCGATCCCACCAACGCCAACATCGTCTATACGGCAACCCAAACGGCGTTGCTGAAGAGCACTGACGGGGGCGCTACGTGGGACCCCGTCACTGTGGGTGTGGCCGCCCCCTTTAGTAACTCCACCAGCGCAATTGCCATCGACCCCAAACATCCTTCCATCTTGTACGCGGCGAGTGCCGCGTGGGTCGCCCGCTCCGTGGATGGAGGCGCGTCCTGGCAGTCTCTGCGCGCTTCGAGCGCGCTGCCGTTGTGGTCCCCGGGCGCCATGCTCGCGGATCCGAACCGGCCCGAAAATATCCTGCTGGCGACTGCGGGGTCGGGCGTCCAGCAGTTCACGGTGGCTCCCGATCTGTCGCTGACTTTGGCGGCGGGCCCCGGCGCGGCCGGCGCGGCGGCCAGCTACGTTTATACCCTGTCGAATCTAGGGCCCTTGGACGCAACCGGCGCGCGGGTCAGCGTGCAATTGGCGGCCACGGCAAAAAATATTTCCGCCGCTGCGAACGGTGGCACCTGCACGGTCGCCGCTACGGTAGCGACCTGCGTCTTTGGCGTCGCGCGTGCCGGAGCGAGTAGTGCAATCACCCTCAGCGCAACCGCGCCCGCCACGGGGCCCTTTGGGTTCGCCGCCTCGGTGGTCGCGGACCAGCCGGATTCGAAGCCCGCGAACAATTCGCTCACGAGTTATCCAGCCGACTTGTCCGTCACTGCGAGCGGTACGGCAGCTGCGCAGATCGGCGGTGCCCTGAGCTACAGCGTCGTGGTCGCGAATGCAGGCCCCAACACCGCCACTGTGACGCAGCTTACGTTTCAGCTCGCGGCGGGATTGACTCCGGGCAGCGCGAGCGCCACGAGCGGCACCTGCTCGAACTCGGCAGGATTGGTCACCTGCATGCTCGGCGATCTGGCCGCCTCAAAATCGGTGACAGTGACGATCAACGCCACGGCGGCCGCGGCTGGAACTCAAGTCTCCACCGCGACCGTGATCACCAGGGCCAATGACCTGATCACGGCTAACAACACCGCGACCAGCAGCACCGCCGTCACGGCGCCACCGCCACCGCCCGCAGCTTCGGGCGGCGGCGGCTCATTCTCGATCGCGTATTTGCTGATTTTAGGGTTTATTCTAGCCATGCAGGCGCTGCGGGAGCGCCGCCGACGGATTTGAACCATGAGGATTGCATTGGGCGGTGTGATGGCGCTGGCGTTGGCGCCGCTCGCCTTGGCCGCTGGGGTCGCGCCCAGCGAACAGACCTTGTTGCGCGACATTGCGGCGGCGCCGGATGCGGCGCAGCTGCAGGCGACGGTGCAGGCATTGGTGGGCTTCGGCACGCGTCATAGCCTGTCGGATACCCGCTCGCCGAAGCGCGGCATCGGCGCCGCGCGCCGCTGGGTGCAGTCGCGCTTCGAGGCCATCGGCCGCGACTGCGGCGGCTGCCTCACCGTGGTGATGCCGTCGCAAACCTTCAGCGGCGAGCGTGCACCGAAGCCGGCCGAGTTCGTCGACGTGGTGGCGATTCAGCGCGGCACCACCGATCCTGAGCGGGTCATCATCCTCACCGGGCACATCGACTCGCGGGTCACCGACATCATGAATGCGACCTCCGATGCACCGGGCGCCGACGATGATGCCTCGGGAGTGGCGGCGGTGATCGAGGCCGCGCGGGTGTTGAGCGGTTACAAGTTTGCCGCGACTCTCGTCTATGGGGTGCTGTCGGGCGAGGAGCAGGGGTTGTACGGCGGCAAGGTGCTGGCCGACTATGCCAAGGCGCAGGGCTGGCGGGTGGAAACGGATTTGAACAACGACATCGTCGGCGGCTCGCGCGGACAGAACGGCGTGATGAACAACACGCGGGTGCGGCTGTTCTCGGAAGGCACCCGCGATACGGAAACGGCGCAGGAAGCCAAGCAGCGGCGGTTCGAGGGCGGGGAGAATGATTCCGCTTCGCGCAATGTGGCGCGCTATGCGAAAGCGGTGGCGGAATACTACATGCCCAACTGGACCGTGGCGCTGGTCTACCGTCTCGACCGCTTCGGCCGCGGCGGCGATCATTCGGCCTTCAACGCGCTCGGCTTTCCCGCCGTGCGCTTCACCGAGAACGCGGAGAACTATCAACACCAACATCAGGACTTGCGCACCGAAGGCGGCGTGCAGTACGGCGACACCCTGGCGAATGTCGATTTCGCCTACCTCGCCAAGGTCACGGCCACCAATGCGCTCACCGCCGCGTCCATGGCGTCGGCGCCGCCGCCGCCCATGAACGTCAAGATTGCCGGCGCGGTGACGCCCGACACGCAGCTCACCTGGAATGCGTCGCCGGGTTCGGCCGCGGCGGGATACCGGGTGCATTGGCGCGACACTACCGAGCCCGTATGGAGCCACGCGCTCGTGGCGGGCAACACCGCTGCGGCGGGCAACACTGCGGCGGGCAACACTGCGGCGGGGAACGCCCTTACGGCGACGCTCGCCAACGTGGCGATCGACGATTTTGCCTTCGGCGTGGCCAGCGTGTCCGCCGACGGCTTCGAGAGCCCGGTGGTGTTTCCGGGCGCCGCCGGAGCGTTCTGGGCGCAGTAGCGCAGGCGGAACCGACTCCTGATGGCGCGGCCCTTCTATGGTTGGTATGTGGTGGCGGCAGCCTTCGCCATCACCGGCGTGGGATTCGGCAGCGCATACAGCTTCAGCGCCTTTGTTGATTCGCTGCAGCGGGACTTCGCGGCGTCGCGCGGATCGGTGTCGTTGGTGTTCTCGCTGGCGGGATTTTTATATTTCGCCCTGGGAGTGATCAGCGGTCCGCTGGGCGACCGCTGGGGCGCGCGGCGGGTTACGGTGCTCGGCATGCTGTTGGTGGGCTTGGGGTTGTGCGCGGCCGGCATGGCGCGCACGTTGACGCAGGTGTACGTGGCCTACGGTCTCGGCATCGGACTCGGCGTGGGCTTCTCCTATGTGCCGGCGCTCGGCGCCGTGCAGCGTTGGTTCGTCAAGCGCCGTGGATTTGCGTCGGGTTTAGCCGTGAGCGGCATCGGCGTCGGCACCCTGGTGATGCCGCCGCTGGCGGCGCTGTTGATCCGTTCGCTGGGTTGGCGCGGCGCCTACGAGGTGCTCGGCGTGCTGGCGGCGGTCGCAGGGGCGGGGATGGCGCTCCTGATGGAGGATGACCCTCGCGCGCGGGGGCTCGCTCCCGACGGCGAACCCTTGCCGGCCGGCGGCGCCGCGGCAGCCGCCGGCTTTTCGCTGGGCGAGGCGGTGAAGTCGCGCCGCTTCGCCGGTCTGTATGCCGCATGTTTGGTGTGCTCGTTCGCCTTGTTCGTGCCCTTCGTGCATCTCATTCCGTACGCGCTCGACCACGGCGTCGCACCTTCCGCGGCAGTGCTGCTGTTGGGCGCCGTCGGTGTGGGCAGCACCGCC
>DATLVV010000346.1:0-2644 GCA_035577165.1 Steroidobacteraceae bacterium
GCGTCGGTGGCGGAGACCTATCTCGCCCATGTGGACGCGGCGTCGAATACTGCCGATCACTACCAAGTGGTGGTGCACGTCGATGCCGAAACCTTGCAGACCTATGCCGCCGGACGCTGCGAAATCGAGCAAGGACCCGCAATCCCCGCCGAAACGGTGCGCCGCCTCTCCTGCGACGCGAGTCTGCTCAGAGTGCTCGAGAACGAACATGGCGAGCCCCTCAATGTGGGACGCAAGACCCGCACAATTCCCCCCGCGATTCGCCGTGCGCTCAACACCCGCGACGGCGGTTGTCGATTCCCCGGTTGCACCCATCAACGCTACGTCGACGCACACCACATCGAGCACTGGGCCAACGGCGGCGAAACCAAACTCTCCAACCTCGTGACCTTGTGCCGCCTGCATCACCGCCTGGTTCATGAAGGCGAGATCACGATCGAATCGATGGACGGCGGCGGCTGGCGCTTCTTGCATCCGGACGGACGGCATTTCGAGGTCGTTCGCTATTCGAGGCCTGCCCACCATTGGGAGAATCTGGAAGCAACGCATGCCGAACTCGGCATTCACATCGACAGTAATACCGCAGCGACCCGCTGGCGGGGCGAACGCATGGACTACGAACTCGGGGTCTGGGTGCTCTGTCAGCAAGCCGCACGCGGCCGCAACACCGCCGTCAGCCCCGCCCCCGGTCCAGATGACGTTCCCGCGGAAACGTCTGCCGGCGCCCGATGGGATCATCCGCCTGAGGACTCATATGACCGACCATGGTGGAAGACTAGCGACTACCCAGACTAGACGTCAGCGCCGCGCTTTCGCGACCCACTCCTCCACGTCCTCGAGCTTGCGCGGGAAGTCTGCCGTCAGCAGCCGGTATCCCGTCGCGGTCACGATCACCTCATCCTCGATGCGCACGCCGAAGCCCTGCTCCGGCAGATAGATGCCCGGCTCGACCGTGAACACCGCGCCCACCGGCAGCGGCTTTTCGTACATCCCGGCATCGTGCACATCCAGCCCCACGAAATGTCCGAAGCCGTGGATGAAGTCCTTCAGATAGCCGGCGCGCTTCAACGACACTTCAGCGGCATGCTGCAGCTCCGCCATCGACACGCCAGGCTTGATGGCGGCTAAAATATCCTCCTGGGCCTGATACACCGCCCGGTAGACCTTCGCCTGTTCGGGGCTGAAGTGTCCCGACACCGGATAAGTGCGGGTCACGTCCGCCGCATAGCGGCCGTACTCGGCGGCCGCGTCGACCACCGCCACATCGCCATCCTTGAGCACTCGAGAATTCTTGTCCCAATGCAGGACGGCGCCATCGGGCCCCGCGCCGACGATCGACGGATAGCTCAAGCCCGTGGCGCCCGCCGCGAAAAACGCGTATTCCAACTGTGTCTGCACGTCGCGCTCGGATACTCCGCCGACGGCGCCCTTGGCCACGGCCTCGTGACCCGTGCGCGTGATGGCGATGGCCCGCTCCATGCGTTCGATTTCTTCGGGACTGTGCGCCTCGCGCAATTCGGCCAGCAGCGAGCGCTTGGAAACGGTGCGCAGGCCGAAACGCTGTGCGACGCGCGACGCGATATCCGCGTCGCTGCGGTCGTCCTTGGCCATGGTGGGCGGCGCGATCATGGCCACGCAATCATGATAGAGGCCGATGCCTTCCAGCGCCGTCTCCGGCGTGCCGCGCCGTACCTTGTCGACGCCGTAGCGTTCGGTGAGATCCGGCGAGATCGGCTCTCGCGGCCCGGTCCATCGCTCGGCTTCCGGGTCGCGGCTCTTCAGAAACAACGTCACTTTGTTGAAGCGCGCCTTCGGTGCAAGGACCAGGTACGCGCCGGGTTCGTTGATCCCGGTCAGCCAATAAAAATCCGCATCCTGCCGGTAGTCCTCGGTAATTCCCGACACTTCACCCTGCGCGGCAAGAATGCCGATGCACCCATCGAGCGCCTTCATCACCCGCTCGCGCCGATCCCGGTACACCGCGGCCGGAAGGTCCGCGGGCGGCGTGGGGGTCGGATGCTGGAAACTGGCGGCGACAGCCGCTGCGGCGAGAACTAGGCCGAGCATTGTTATAAATCCGTGCGGGCATTGCGCCCTGGTGCGCGGATATTACCGAATACGCGCCGCCAACGCGTTATCGAGAGGCGGCTTGTCTCTTCGGCCGGCGACCCGTGATCACCAACAGACTGCCGAGCAGCAACGTTATTGCGCTCGCAGTCGCCGCGGGATCGAGCTCGGGGGCCTTGGCCGTTCCAATGAAATTATCGACGGTCATCTGGGTGACCATGGTCAAATCCGGGCCGATAACGGTAGGGTTGCCGGGCACGTCAAGTTCCGTACGAGTGTCGATGGTTGTAAACTTCACGTCGTTAACCCCGACCATGTTGAGGGTCAGGGGATTGCCGGTGGCGATCGCCGAGTAAGTCTCGGTGAGGGTCTGAACCAGCGTGCCATTAAAGTAACCGGATATCGTTGTGGTCAAGTTGCTGATCTCGCCGGGACTGGGCAGGCTCGATTCCAGCGGCGAAACCACCATGCTGAGGAGATCAAAAGCCGAAGTCCGGCTCATCTCGGTGATGTAGGCGCTCCCGAAACCGGTGCTGGTCTGATCGAAAAAAACATCGTTCTGAGCCCCGTGCCAGTC
>DATLVV010000347.1:0-2319 GCA_035577165.1 Steroidobacteraceae bacterium
CCTTTCCACCGGCCGCATCGCAGCTGCGATTCGCTGGCCCAAGCCGGCGCTAGGCGGCGCGGCGCCGGAGTCCGTGGCGATCTCCTCCAAGCGGCGCCGCGCGGGATCGAAGCTGCGGCCCAGCGCAGAGGCAATGCCCCAGAAGAACAGCAGCACCGCGAGCGCCGCAGCGATCATGATGACGACGGGCCCGCCGGAGGTGATGCTGCTCCAGAATTGATTGAACACGGCGACTACACCTCGATCCGGATAATGCGGCGGATCCACAAAATGCCGAGAACGCCCAGAGTGACGGCACCATAGATCAATTTATGCCCGACCGGCTCCTTCAGTAGGATCGGCAGATAGTTCGGGCTCGCAATGGAAAGAATGGCGACCAGTCCAAAGGGCACCAAGGAAAGTACCCACGCGGAAATCTTCCCCTCGGCCGCCAGGGTGCGGACCTTGCGCTCGAATTTGAATCGTCCGCGCACGACTTTGGCGATTTGATCGAGGATCTCCGCCAGATTGCCGCCGGTCTCGCGCTGTACCAACACCGAGGTGACCAGCGCCATCACCGTGACACTGGGCACACGCTTCAACAATCCGAGCAAGGCGCGACGCACGTCATTGCCATAGTTCAGATCCGAGAAAGTCAGCTCGAACTCCTTGGCGATGGGCTGATCCATGTCATCAGCGACCAGCTTGACGGCCGCATTGAAGGGATGCCCGGCGCGCAACGCGCGCTTGATCACGTCGATCGCGTCCGGTATTTGCTCTTCGATCTTCTCCATCCGGCGGCGCCGCTGCATTGACAGCCTGAGATACGGCACCGCGAAACACATGGCCGCCGCAGTCAATCCAGCGATACCGCTGTGCAGCAGCGCGCCGGCAATCACCCCCCCAAGGCCCGCGAGCAGCAGCGAGTTCATCACCAAGCGATACGCTGGTCCAGCGCGCCCGGCCTGCTCGCTCATTTCGGCGAGCTTCTCCATCAACGGCAGTTCTTCGAGCCGCCGTTCCAGCGGCGTCAGCGATGTCAGGTATTTCTCGCGCAGTATCGACGCAATGTCCTGGTGCGCATCGGCGCCGATGCGCTCGAGGCGGCGGCGCAGCGTCCGGCGCATGCGCGAGTTGCCGCTCGCCGACGTCGTGAGCCCCATCATGAGCACAAAGACCGCGGCAAAGATCGCAGCGATAAAACCGACAACGGCGACGACGCTCATGGGTGAGCCTTAAGCGCCTAGCGCCGGCCGTCGGGCAGCGCGAACGCACTGATCGGCAGATCGATGCCGCGCACCGCCACGCGTTGATGAAAAGCCGGCACGACGCCCGTCGCCTCGAGCCGGCCCTGGACATTGCCTTCAGCGTCGACGCCGGAGCGGCGGAAAGTGAATATTTCCGACATGGTGATGATGTCCCCCTCCATACCGCTGATCTCCTGGACACTGGTGACGCGGCGGCGACCGTCGTCACCGCGCTGCACCTGGATCACGATGTTGATCGCAGAAGCAATCTGCGCACGCAAGGCACGGATCGGAAACGCAATTCCGGTCATGGACACCATGGTCTCGATACGGCCCAGCGCGTCCCGCGGCGTGTTGGCATGCACCGTGGTGAGCGAGCCGTCGTGGCCGGTGTTCATTGCCTGCAGCATGTCGAGCGCCTCGCCACCGCGCACCTCGCCGACCACGATCCGATCGGGCCGCATGCGTAGGCTATTGCGCAGCAGCTCGCGCTGCGGGACTTCGCCTTTGCCCTCGATATTTGGCGGCCGCGTCTCGAGCCGCACGATGTGCGGCTGCTGTAGCTGCAATTCAGCGGAGTCTTCAATGGTGACGATGCGCTCGGTGGCGGGTATGAACCCCGACAGCACGTTGAGCATGGTCGTCTTGCCCGCGCCGGTGCCCCCGGAAATCACGACGTTGAGCCGGCCGATCACGATTGCCCTCAACACGTCGGCGACCGGCTGCGTCAAGGTGCCAAATTTCAACAAATCGGCGACGCCCAGGCGTTCGACCGCAAAGCGACGGATCGAAAGCATCGGCCCGTCGATGGCGAGAGGCGGAATAATGGCGTTCACGCGCGATCCATCGGCAAGACGCGCGTCGACCATGGGCGAAGACTCATCGACGCGGCGTCCGACAGCGGAGACGATGCGGTCGATGATGTTCATGAGATGCGCATCGTTGTGAAACGTAATCGTGGTGGGCTCGAGCTTGCCGCGCCGCTCCACAAACACAGACTTGGCGCCGTTGACGAGAATGTCGGAAATGGTGGGATCGCTCAGCAGAGGCTCCAGCGGCCCAAGCCCCAGCACCTCATCCTCGATGCGCCGTG
>DATLVV010000348.1:0-3434 GCA_035577165.1 Steroidobacteraceae bacterium
TTTCCTGGAGAGCCGCATCATGAATGCGGTATACGGCGAACAGCGCGCGTCCATGGAGGCGGTGCTGGGCCTGCAGTCGCTGCGCGATGAAATGGCGACGCTGGCGCCCCGCGATCAAGTGCTGGCCATCGATCTGCGCGACCGCAATCCGGACCTGGCGTTCAGCACCGTGCCCTACGAGAAGGGCCGGCTGTTCTTGAGGTACCTCGAGGCGAAGTTCGGGACCGAGCGCTTCGATGCCTTCCTGCACGGCTACTTCGATCACTTCGCATTCCAGAGCATCAGCACCGAACAGTTCAACGAGTACCTGTTCGCGAATCTGCTGGACCGCTTCGCAGGGCTGGTCAGCCGCGATCAGGTGCTCGCCTGGGAGAATGCTCCGGGCATTCCGGCGGATGCGGTGCTGCCGGTGTCGAGCGCCTTTCAGCCGGTCGATCAGGCGCGCGCCGCATGGCTTGCGGGCACGCTGGCGCCGAAGAAATTCGGGCTCGACTGGACGACGCAACAATGGCTGTATTTTCTGAACAACATGCCGGCGGCCTTGAGCCCGCAGCAGCTGGGCGCGTTGGACCAGGCCTACGGCTTTACCCGCAGCCAGAACGCCGAGATCGAACATAGTTGGCTGAAGATCGTGATCCGCAACAACTACCAGCCGAGCTTCGCGCGGCTCGAGGACTATTTGCAGACCATCGGCCGCCGCAAGCTGATCGCGCCCTTGTACACCGAACTGATGAAAACTCAATCTGGAGCGGAATTCGCGAAACACGTCTACGCCAAGGTGCGCCCCGGCTATCACCCGGACACCATCGCGGCCATCGATGCCATCGTCAATTTCACCGCGCCGGAAGCAGCGGAATGAGCAGCGAGTGGATGAACGTGATGCTCGAGGAGATCGCGCGCAAAAAAGCGGAGGCGGAGCAGGCCCGCATCGAAGAGCAGCGCCGCCGCGAAGAGCGCCGTCCTGACGTTGAGCGCCGTCCCGAAGCGGAACCGCGGCGCGATGATACCGCTCAAGGATGATTCGCCGTCCGCGCTGAAGCCGGTCGTCACCCTGTCGCTGATCGTGGGGTGCGCGCTGGTTTTTCTGTGGCAGCGCTCGCTGGATGCTGCATCGAGCCGCCAAGCGGTGGCGGCGCTCGGCGCGATCCCGGCGGTGCTGCTGACGGACGCGCGGCTGCCGCCCGACTGGCAGTGGATTCCGCGCTTCGCGACGCCGCTGACCTCGATGTTCCTGCACGGCGGCTGGCTGCATCTGCTCGGCAACATGCTGTTCCTGTGGATCTATGGGGACAATGTCGAAGACGCCCTGGGCCACGGGCGATTTTTCGGCTTCTACCTGGTATGCGGCATTGCCGCGGTGTTTGCGCAGGCCCTGTCGAATCCGGCATCACCCTATCCCATCATCGGCGCCAGCGGCGCGATCTCCGGAGTCCTCGGCGCCTACTTGCTGCTGTTTCCCCGGGCGCGCGTTCTGACGCTGGTGCTGTTGCCGTTCTACGTCACGACCGTGCGAATGCCGGCGCGGCTGTTGCTGCTGCTGTGGTTTGCCGTGCAATTGGTCAGTGACCTGGCTGTTGCCGGCGCGGGGGGTATCGCATTTCGCGCGCACATCGGCGGGTTCCTCACCGGCTTGCTGTTGACGCCCTTGTTGAGGTGGCGCGCAGCTCGTTGAGGCGTCCACCACGTGGCTTGTGGTAGAGTCCGCCCGTGCGCGCGTAAGAAGAATAAGCGCCAGAGAAAGATCTATAGTGACGCCGGGAAACATTGGGATTCAGGTCGCTGAAGAGCGTGGCCCTGATCACGCCATCGCGCGGCTCAGTACGGCGCGCACCGCCTTCGTCGGCCGCACGTTACGCGGCCCCGTCAATCACCCGATGCTCATCTCGAGCTTCACGGAATTCCAGCATATGTTCGGCGGCCTGTGGCAGCCGAGTCCCTTGGGGTACGCGGTCGAGCAGTACTTCGACAACGGCGGCCGCGAGGCGCTCATCGTGCGCATCGTCAACGGCGCGCGCTCGGCGACCCTCACTTTGAGCGCCGGCCCGGGGGCGCTGACCTTGGGCGCGGTGCGGCCCGGCACCCGCGAATTTCTGCGCGCCAGCGTCGACTACGACAACGTTCAATCGGATCATGAATTCAATCTCACGGTGCAGCGCGTGCGCGCCCAGGGCACGGCTCTGGTGGAAGACCAGGAGATATTTCGGAAATTGTCGCTGCAGCCGGCTTCCCCAAGCTACCTGCCGCTGGCCATCGTCGAGTCGGCGTTGATCCGCGTGGCCGGGGAGCTGCCGGCGCAGCGGCCGGATCGGACCGTGGATGCGGTGAGCGGCCTGGCCACCGGCTACGTCAACTCGAATTCCGACGGCGATGACGGCGCGCCGCTCACCGACTACGACCTGATCGGGCGGCAAAGCGATCGCACCGGCTTGTTCGCGCTGGATCATGTGGACTATTTCAATTTCCTGTGCATCCCGCCCTTGTCGCGCGATCAAGACGTCGGGCCGAGCGCACTGCTCGTGGGCACGCGCTACTGCAAGGAGCGGCGTGCGCTCATGATCCTCGATCCGCCGTCGACCTGGCACACGGCGGACGATGCTGTGCGCGGCATGCGCGATTGGAATTTCTGCAGCGAAAATGCCCTGATGTACTTCCCGCGCGTCCTGGCGCACGACAAGCTGCGCGGCCATTTCGAATCCTTCGCGGCCTGCGGCGCCGTCGCCGGGATGCTGGCGCGCTGCGACGAGGTCGCGCCGCTGTGGGTTCCCACCAAGAACGACGAAGCCGTGCTGCGTCCGGGATACCGGCCGACCTGTCTCGTGACCGAGGATCGCCGCATCCGGCTCGCCACCCTCGGCGTCAACATCATCCAGGCGGTTCGATCAGCCGCGCGAATCGGCGTCGCCGCGCGCACCTTGGCGGCGGGCGCGGCGGCCAACGGCGACTGGCAGTATCTCGCGCCGCGCCGGCTGGCACTCAATATCGTCAACAGCATCGAGCGCGGCACCCGCTGGACCGCCATCGCGCAGCAGCCGCGCGCGGAGGTCGCGGAAGCGGCGGCAGTCCAGGTGCGCGCCTTTCTCGAGGCGCTGTACGAGGCTCAGGCCTTCGGTCAGCGGCGCATGGAGGATGCATTCTTCGTCATCAGCGAGCAGCGCAGCGGCGCCGGGCAGCCCAACGAGGTGCAGCTGGTGATCGGATTCGCCGCGCACACCCGGCCGGGGTTCCATTGTTTCCGCATCGCGCATTCGGCGTCCGGCAGCCGGGTGACGTCCGTCAGCCTCAGCCGTTTGCACGCTGCGCAGTTGAGCCCGGCGGAACTCGAATGGGTCGACAATCTGGCGCAGAGCTTCTCGCCCTAGAAGGCTTCAGAGGCCGAGAAGCTCTGCGCCAGATTGTCGACCCATTCGAGTTCCGCCGGGCTCAACTGCGCAGCG
>DATLVV010000349.1:0-7713 GCA_035577165.1 Steroidobacteraceae bacterium
CTCGCCGATCGCAATATAGGGCTTGAGCCTGGGATTGCCGCCGCTGCCGCTCCATAGCGCCGGCCCCGTCGCGGCCACCGACGCCGATGACGCGGCCTTTTCATCGTCGATCCGCCCGCGCATCATGGTCTTCGCGGCAGCGAACCGCAGAATGTTTCGGTTTTCGAAATCGAAGACGAGATTCAGGCTCGGCAGCACCTCGTTATACGAGGTTCCGGCGGTGACCGATCCGTTCGGCTGCCCCGTATCGGGATCGGTGATCGCGGCGGTCGAGGACTGATTCGTGTGCACGAATTGCACGCCCAGATTGCCGCGAACCGCGACACCGGCCATGTGTGTATCGATGTCCAGCTTGACATAGCCGAGCGGCACCTTCTCCTCAACAAAATAATTGCGGTTGTAGTCGTTGGTACCCATGTTCTGAACGAGATAAAACTGACTGGCCAGTGCGCCTTGCACGTTGTAGTTCACGACCCCCGGCACGCCCACATACGCCAGGGACGTGGGCGGATAGAGCAAACCGGAGTTGATGGGCGCATACAGCGTATTGTTGTATGGGTTGGTCGCGCAGGAGGCTGCGTTTGACGTGCTGCAGCCGTTGCCGTTGAGATAAGCGAAGTACACGAGCGCCGATTTAACTTTCTTGCGATCCGAGTAGTCGAATCCCACATCAATGCTCTTGAAAATCCATCCCAGCGGGTGCTTCAGATCCAGGCGCACCGCCTTGATCGTGTCGGTCTGCTCGTCCCACTCCTCACGACCGTTGTAGCCGTAGCCATCCGGATCCGTGAACCCCACCAGCGCCGGATCCGACAGATCGACCGGAACGCTAAGAGTGGGGTAACCGCCGCCGACCGGAATGTGAAAACCGATCCCGTCGACCACCACGCTCTCGGGGCCCGTGAAGGTATAAGCATCGTGCAGCGATCCGCGCGCACTTGAATAGGAAAGGTCGGTGATGAAGGTCCAGTTCTTGGCCAACTCGAAGCGGTTGTTCCAGCCGGCGGAAAAGTCCTTGGTGTCCGTCGTGGTGTACTCGTTTTGCATGATCGGCTTGATGCCGTTCACGGTGCCGTCCGTGAGCACGTTTCCGCCGCCCGCGGGCGTTGTCTTCACATCGGTGTAGCTGATGCCATCCCAGGGGCTGCTCGACCACTGCAGGCCATTGAGGCTGGTCTTTTCCTCGAATTTCGAATAAAACAAGTCGAGTTCGCTGTGAAACTGCTCATTGGGGGCCCACTCGAGCACGCTCATTAGACCGGTGCGTAGCTGGCCTAGCGACTTGGCGCGAGCCTGATTCCCCTCCTCGCTCACGGCGAAGTCGGGAATTCCGTCCACGTGACCGGCCCACCCCTGCCCTTCATACGTGTTGCTACCGGGAGGGCCATTGTTCCGGCCCCAGTACCAGGCCTGGTACTGCTTTTCCTGGATCGGTGAGTCCAGCCGCGCAGCGCCGAAGGCTAGGCCCAGCGTGTGGTCGAGGAACTGGTCCACGATGGAAAAGCTTATGCGGGATCCCGATCTGCCAATGCCCTGACCGGGGTTCAGATTTTCATAGGAGCCGCGCTCCCCACGCACGTTGAGCGCCATTTTCAATTCGTTGGAGCTGAGCGGCTTGATCGTGTTGAGATTGACCGTGCCCGCTATGCCCTGGCCGATCAGACTCGCATCCGGCGTCTTGTACACCTCGACGGAATTGATCAGTTCCGCCGGATATTGATCGAATTCGACGCCGCGGTTCTCACCGCTGGACGCCTGTTCGCGCCCGGACAGCGTCGTACCGCTGAAATCAGCGGCAAAACCTCGGATCGATATGAAGTTCGAACGCCCGTCGGTGCGTTGCGCGGCGAGGCCCGGCAACCGCGCCAGGCTATCCGCGATGCTGAGGTCCGGCAGCTTGCCGAGATCCTCGGCGGATATGGTTTCGATGATGTTGTTCGACTGCTCCTTCATCGAGATCGCCGTGGCGATGCTGGCCCGTATGCCAGTGACGGTGATTTCGGAGAGTTCGCCCTCCTGAGTGTCCGCCGCGGCGGCGACACCGGCCCCCAATGCGAACAACATACCCGCGCAAGCTGCAGCGCCCGGCGCAATTCCCGGCTTGACCGGGACCAATGCCTGTTTCACCGCCCGAACGAGCCTTCTATCGTGCTGTTTCATCCGACGCTCCCCCAAGAATTTGCAACGATCCCGCTGTGCCGAATTCGGCAGGCGTGGCAAACCTTCTGCTTCGTGACCGTGAATCTCCCCGTACCCGCAACCGCATATAATTCTCTTTCGTGCATAATGCAACCACATGCAACCAGTAAATGCAACCATGAACAACCGGGCCTCGGGCGCCATCGACCGGTCGGATTGATTAAGGGTCTAAAATGAGTATTTATGGGTCTGCCGCCGCTATTTGATCGGCCCCGGTCGCCTGACGGCCATGGTCACATTGACGCCGCGATGAAGCCGGCCTGCCGATTCCTCGCGACCGCGCTGTGTGCGGTACTGTGCGGCTGCGCAAGCACCGTGCGGGGCCAGTCGAGCCTGCAGCCCAGCACACGGGCCAACCCCAGCGTGCACGTCTGGGTAACCACGGCGGATCGCAGGCGACTGCTCGCGCCGGAATCCGACGTGGTGCTCGGCGCTGCAACGGCGGCACCTGCCACGATCGAGATCGATACTGCGCGCCGCTACCAGGCGATGATTGGATTCGGAGCGGCGATCACCGACGCGTCGGCCTGGCTGATCCGCTCCCGCATGAACGGTGCGCAACGCGCCGCCTTGATGCGGGAACTGTTCGGGCCCGCGCCCGCACTGCAGATCAGTTTCGTCCGTCTGACCATCGGTGCATCGGACTTCTCGCCCGCTCATTACAGCCTCGATGACATGCCGGAGGGCGGGACCGATCCTGCGCTCGCGCATTTCTCGATCACGCCGATCCGTGACACGGTGGTTCCCGTGGTGCGCGACGCACTGTCCCTCAACCCTCGCCTGCATGTGATGGCATCGCCCTGGAGTGCGCCCGGCTGGATGAAGACCAGCGGCGGGTTGATCCATGGGACCTTGATGCCGCAGTACTTCGGCGCATTCGCAGACTACATGGTGAAATACGTTGAGGCGATGCAGGTGCAGGGAGTGCCGATATATGCGCTGACCGTGCAGAATGAGCCGCACTTCGATACGCACAATTATCCCGGCATGCTGCTTGACGCCGACGCGCGAGCGCAGTTGATCGGCAACTATCTGGGGCCCGCACTGGCGAGGCGCGCCGCCAACACCCGGATTCTCGAATGGGATCACAATTGGGACCGGCCGCAGGAGCCGCTGCAGGTGCTCGGCAATCCGCAGGCGGCAGCTTTTATCGCAGGCGTCGCCTGGCACTGTTACGCGGGCAATGTCGCGGCGCAGACCCAGGTACACCTGGCGCATCCTGACAAGGATGCCTACCTGACCGAGTGTTCCGGCGGCGAGTGGGGCTCACCGTCCGGCTCGAGCCTGCTCAATATGACTCGCGAGTTGATCATCGACTCGACCCGCGGATGGGCTCGCGGTGTATTGCTGTGGAATCTGGCGCTCGATCAGTCGGCGGGGCCGCACCTGGGCGGCTGCACCACTTGTCGTGGGCTGGTCACGATCGATGCGCGCACCGGGGACGTGACGCGCAATGACGACTACTATGTGATTGCGCACGCCAGCCGCTTCGTGCGCCCGGGCGCGCAGCGTATCGAATCGAATGAAACGGATTCGGGTCTCGCCAACGTGGCGTTTCAGAACCCGGACGACGGCTCCCTGGTCCTGATACTCGCTAATTCGGCAAAGAGCCCGAGAGCACTGTCGGTGCGCTGCCGCGATCGCGAATTCCGCTACACCATGCCGGGTGAGAGCGTGGCGACCCTCGTGTGGGCGCAACCCGATGCCCTTCGCTACAATTGAATACCCGCATGACTCAACACGCCGTAAAGCACATCGTCATCGTCGGCGGCGGCACGGCCGGATGGATGGCCGCGGCCGCCATGGCCAAGGTGCTGCTCGGCGATTTCAGCATCCGCCTGGTCGAATCCGACGAAATCGGCACGGTTGGCGTCGGCGAAGCCACGATTCCGCAGATAAGGCAATTCAATCAAGCGCTCGACATCGATGAAAACGACTTCATCCGTCAAACCCAGGCCACGTTCAAACTGGGGATTCAATTCGTCGACTGGAGCCGTCTCGGCGACTCGTACATGCACGGCTTCGGCGTTATGGGCCGCGACCGCGGCCTGCTGCCGTTTCACCAGTACTGGCTCAAGGCTCATCTCGCCGGCAAGGTGGGCGATATTAGCCCGTTCTGCCTGAACGTCGTCGCAGCGCTGCGCGGCAAGTTCATGCGGCCGCCCGAGCTCGGCGCCGAATCCCCTCTGTCGAGCATCGCCTATGCCTACCATTTCGACGCCGGCCTGTACGCGTGGTATCTGCGCCGCTTTGCCGAGGCGCGCGGCGTGCGCCGGACGGAGGGCAAGGTAAAGGAAACTCTATTGCGCCCCGCGGACGGGTTCATCGAGGCGATCGTGCTCGACAGCGGTGAGAAAATCCCGGGTGATCTGTTCATCGATTGCTCCGGGTTCCGCGGCCTGCTGATCGAGCAGGCCCTGCACACGGGCTATGAGGACTGGACCCGCTGGCTGCCCTGCGACCGTGCACTCGCCGTGCCTTGCGCATCGGTCGGCCCGCCCACTCCCTACACCCGTTCCACTGCCCGGCAGGCGGGATGGCAATGGCGCATTCCGCTGCAGCATCGCACCGGCAACGGCTACGTCTATTCGAGCGCGCACATCAGTGACGACGACGCCTGCCGTACGCTGCTCGCGAACCTCGACGGCGCGCCCTTGAGCGATCCGCGGCCTCTGCGCTTCGTGACCGGAAAGCGCAGGAAATTCTGGAACAGGAACTGCGTGGCGATCGGCCTCTCGGCCGGCTTCATGGAGCCGCTCGAATCCACCAGCATCCATCTCATCCAGTCGGCGGTGACCATGTTGCTGAGTTTCTTCCCCGACCGGGGATTCGATCCGGTGATGGCAGACCGGTTCAACCAGAAATCGGCATTGGACTGGGAGCGCATCCGTGATTTCCTGATTCTGCATTACCATGCGACCGAGCGCAGCGACACGGCATTCTGGAACGACTGCCGCGCCATGAATGTGCCGCAGCAGCTGCAGGGCTACATGGATCTGTTTCGCCACAGCGGCCGCTTCTATCGGGAGAACGAGGAACTGTTCACGCAGATCAGCTGGATACAAGTCATGCTCGGGCAGCGGATTACGCCGCGAAGCTACCATCCGCTGGTCGATCTGCTCAGCGATGCGGAGCTCGAGGAATTCCTCGCCAATGTCCGGCACATCATCGAGCGGTGCGCGGAGGCGATGCCGCCACACGAAAAATTCATCGCGCGATATTGCGCGGCCAACCCGCCAGCATAATGCCAGCTAGCGTTCTGCCGAGTCTGCGCCCTGCTGCGGGAGCGGCGCCGAGAGCGGCAGGTCGCGCGACGAAGCGCCGACGTAGACTCTGCGGGCCCCGCGGGCGACGGTCTGCCAGGCATGGTCGGTGAGCGACCAGTACCGCAGCCGCTGCGGCGCGATTTGCAGCTGGACCTGGCGCATGCCGCCGGCCTCGACCCGGACTCGCTCGAAGGCGGCCAGCGCGCGGACGGCGAAATCCGCCCCCGCGGGCGCCGGGGTGGGAGCGCCAAGATATGCCTGGACCACGGCGTCACCATCGCGCTGGCTGCTGTTACGGACGCGGCATGTGACCGTCACGCCGCCGTCCGCGGAGAAGGCCAGTCGCAGATCCGAATACGCGAACGTCGAGTACGACAATCCGTGGCCAAACGGAAACAACGGCGCAATTCCTTCGTGATCGAACCAGCGATAACCGACCTGCACGCCTTCATTGTAATCCGTCCTGCCGTCGACGCCTCGCGAGGCGCGTTGTGGGTAGCGCGGATCCATCGCCGCATAATCCTCGAGATGGACCGGCCAGGTGATGGGCAATCGTCCGCCGGGATTGGCCCGCCCGGTGAGAAGATTCGCGGCCGCCCATCCGCCCTCGTCGCCCGTGTACCACATCTCGAGTACCGCGCGGACCTGATTGAGCCAAGGCATGGCGATGGCCTGCCCTGTGTTGAGAACGACCACCGTATTCGAGTTGACCTGGGAGACCGCTTCGATCAATCGATCCTGATCCCCCGGCAGGCCGAAGAGCGGACGGCCGCGGCTCCACGCAAAGACCACGGCAATCCTGCTGCGCCTGGCGAGCTTGACCGCCGCCGAGAAGCTGCGCTCCCGCATCTCGGGTGTGACCCAGGCAAGGCGCACCTGAACGGGCTCGCCGCTGCCGTCTGCTGCCACCTCGACGCTCACCGCATGCGGCCCGGCGGTCAGGTGGACCAGTCGACGCACATTGTCGAGTCCATCGGTCGTCGGCACGACGTTATCGCGATTGGGAAAGACGATGTCGCCGTGGCCGCCCCACCAACCCATATCGCCAATCTTGCGGCCGTCGATCGAGAATTTCCCCGTGGCGCCTAGCAGCTGCAAATCAATGTCGTAGTCGCCGTCGTGCGGAATCATCAGCGTGCCGTCCCACTGCGTCTTCGTCCCAGCCGGCAACGCACGCCCTGACTTACGCGTGAAGTCGATCTGCTTCTTGGGACCAGCCACTGGCCCGTGCTCGGCCGAGCGTGTCAGTCGCGCAAAGGCGTGTTTGGGTATCGGCTCTCCGGTCATGTCGTCGGCCACGGCCAATTGCACGCCCTTGCCGCCGCCCTGGGCGCGCAGTGCCTGCCATGCACCGATCTGGCGCGCGGCACGGCCGTAAGACTGTTCCTGACCGTCGACGATTGCAAAAGTCTGCAACGCGCCCGGACCGATCAGCGCCAGCGATGCCATATCGGTCGCACGCAGCGGCAACACACCGTCGTTCTTGAGCAGCACCGCCCCGCGTTCGGCCAAGCGCTGCACGCTACGCGCATTGTTGGCCACGGCGAGAGCGCGCACCTGGTGGTTGGGGGGGCGGTCCAGCCAGCCGAATCGTTCGATCTGTCCCAGCACATGTGCGGCCGCAAGGTCCAGATCCGCGTCGCTGACGGTGCCAAGAGCCAGTGCTTCGCCCAAATTCTTGGAAAAATGTGCAGGCGGCGCTGTGTCGGCGTCGGACGGCCTGGGCAGAGGAAACCGCTGCTCTTCAGGAACACCCGCCGCCATAGTGTCCTGCAATTCAGCAGTCTCCTCCGCGGTCATGGCCGGCTCATTGGGCTCCCGCCCCAGCGCGAAGTGGGCGGACGGTCCGGTGCCGGGCTGCTCCATGTCCATGCCGTGCACGATGAACTCGGCGCCATGCGTGGCGCCCCAGTCGGAAGTGATGAACCCGGCGAATCCGTCCTCGCCACGCAGAATTCCGTTCAGCAGCGAATCATTGTCACAGGCATAAAGGCCGTTGATCCGGTTGTAGGCGCACATGATCGACGCCACTCCCGCGCCGGACACGTCGGCAAACGGCGATAGATAGATCTCACGCAGCGTCTGATCGTTCACTTCTGCATCGTCACCGCCCTCGTAGGCCGCGAAGTGCTTGGCCTGCGCCATGACATTCTGCGCCTGTGCGCCGCGCACGAATCTCGCCGCGAGCGTTCCGGTCAGGACGGGATCCTCGCCGAGCGTGTTGTAGGCCCGTGCAAACGTGGGATCC
>DATLVV010000350.1:0-2216 GCA_035577165.1 Steroidobacteraceae bacterium
CGCCATTTACTATTTTGCGCCCTTCGCGCTGGCGCTCGCCCTGCTGGGCATTCACGAATTGTGGGCGCATCGCGGTCCCGCCGTGCGTTTGGTGCAGCTGGCGCGAACGTTTTTGATTGCCGTGACGCCTCAGGCCATAGCGATCGCAGTGTTTCTCGCGGGCGCCGTGCTGCTGTTCTCCGGGGCCACGCCCGGGCTCGGCAATCGGCTCGACCTGCTGCGTGATTTCTTGCCGTTGCCCGTCCTCGAGTTGTCGCATTTGCTCGGCAGCGCGGTCGGCGTGGGTCTGTTGGTGATCGCTCACGGTTTGTATCGGCGCCTCAATGGGGCTTGGTGGCTGACGATCTGGCTGCTGTGCGCCGGAATTCTGCTGTCGCTCCTCAAGGGTTTCGACTACGAAGAGGCTACGATTCTCGCTGCCGTGGTCATCGTGTTGGTGCTGGCGCGGGACCGATTTCGACGGCGCGCGTCGTTGGTCGAACAGCATTATTCGGGGCCCTGGATCATCGCGCTGTTCCTGGTGCTCGCGACGGTGGCCTGGCTGGTGGTATTCGCGAATCGGCACGTGCCCTACGACAATCAACTATGGTGGCAATTTGCGTTTCAAGCCGCCGAGCCGCGCAGTCTTCGAGCCTCGTTGTTGGCCGCCATCATCGCTGCGGCCTACGGCTTGTGGCGCGTGCTGCGACCGGTGCGCCCGCCGAAGCAGATGCCGAGCGCGGCCGACTTGGAGCGAGTCGCGGGCCTGATCGCCGATGTCGAGGACACCACGGCGAATCTGGCGCTGCTCGGCGACAAGAACCTGATGTTCAACAAGGAGCGCACGGCATTCATCATGTACCAGGTCTCCGGCCACAGCTGGGTGGCGATGGGCGACCCGGTGGGACCCCCCGAGGGCGGCGAGGCATTGGCATGGGAGTTTCTGGAGAATTGCGACGTCATGGCCGTCTCGCCGGTGTTCTACCAGGTCAAGCCGCAAAACCTGTCGCTGTACATCGATCTCGGATTGAACCTGAGCAAGCTCGGCGAAGAGGCGCGCGTGCCGCTCGGCACATTTTCCCTGGAAGGGCCCGCGCGCGCGGACCTGCGGCAGACGTACCGGCGCGCGGGCCGCGACGGTGCGCAGTTCGAGGTGGTGCCGCGTGCCGGCATCGAGGCCATATTGCCGGAGCTACGCACGGTGTCCGAGGCGTGGCTGGCGGCGAAGAACACCGCAGAGAAGCGTTTCTCCCTGGGGTATTTCGACGAGCAGTATCTCAGGAACTTCGATTGCGGAGTGGTACGCCGCGGCGGCGCCATCGTCGCCTTCGCCAATATATGGCGCGGGGCCTCGAGCGAGCTGTCCGTGGACCTGATGCGCTTCACCGACGGCGCGCCGAAGGGGGTCATCGACTACCTGCTGATCGAATGCATGCTGTGGGGCAAGGCGCAGGGCTTTCAATGGTTCAATCTGGGGATGGCGCCGCTTGCAGGGCTGGAAGAACACGCGCTCGCACCCACCTGGCACAAACTCGGCCGGCTGGTGCAGCGCTACGGCGAGGTGTTCTATAACTTCGAAGGCCTGCGAAAATACAAAGAGAAGTTTCTGCCGGTGTGGCGTCCGCGGTATCTGGCTGCACCCGATGGCCTCGCCACCGCCGGCGCACTGCTCGACGTCACCGCGCTGATATCCGGCGGCGTGGGCAAGGTGTTGAGAAAGTAGCTTCGCACCCGTAGCTGCTTCGCACCCTTAGCCGAATTCGCTCTCGATCTTGTGTGCAACCTCGCGCATTTTGGGGAGGAATTGCTCCACTGCGGTGCGCAGCGGCACGGCGGTGGCGGCGTAACGCACGGTGACCGTGGCGAGGATCCGGTCCTTGGCGCGAACCGGGATGGCCAGGCTGGTCTCCTCCGAAACGCGCCGCGCACGATGCGCCATGCCGAAGCCCTGGCTGCGGGTCTCGTTGAGCAGCCGATCGACCTCGATGCGGCTGCGCGCCAGACGGTCTTCCGGCAACGACGAGCGCGACAACAGCTCGAGCAGCGTGTCGCGCTCATGGATCGGACAGAACGCCAGATAGGCGCGCCCCGCGGCCGAGCCGAGCATGGGTACGCGCACGCCGGCGCTGTACTGTTCCAACGCGAGCGGGCTCTGGCGATCCGTGGTTTCGCGGATCATCATGGTTGAGCCCGCCGGCGTGGCGACCGCCACGGGCCATACGATTTGCTCGCCGAGG
>DATLVV010000351.1:0-16191 GCA_035577165.1 Steroidobacteraceae bacterium
GGTTACCTCCACCTTGGCGAGATCGGCCAGCGACATTCTGGTCAAGTCATCCGCTGCGGTGTCGCAAAGAGCGATGGTCGATTGACCAAGGGCGGCCAGCCCCAGCGACAACGCCAGGGCTGCTTTAGTCGCCGTCAACGCCGGCTCTCCGGTATGGTATTTCGGTGCGCTCAGGCGAATCCCACAGGTGTTGTTATTAATTGTGAGCGATCCAGGGCGAAGTCTTATGGCTGTTTCGTCCTTGACACCCACAAAAGGCAATCAGTCATTGTTGGAAGCTACTAGCGACACGCCAAGCAACACGCCGGAGCGATTTTGCGGTCATCGCCCCGGCATGAGCTTGCATAGCGTCAGCGACTTACTTGTCGGAGTCGCTCTGCGAACCGCCTCGGTCGCGTTCGGTCCCCTGCGACTGTTGGCCCGGCTTCGGCGACGACCCACCCTGTTGTTGTTGGTCGTTCTTCTGATTCGGTTGCGAGCCGCCTTGAGATTGCTGACGGCCCTTCTGGTTCGTGTCGTTGCTGCCCGGTTGATCGGCATTTCCACCTTGATTCTGCGTACCCATGCTGATTACCCTCTCGGTTTGATTTGGATCATGTCTGCCGGCGGAGCATCTCAGCTAAGGCACGGGTAGAGCGACGGCAGATTCTCCCCAGTTCGCGTAGGAAAACTCCGTCGGACGAGGGTCGAAATCAGATCTCGGCGCCTCGCTGTGCGGCACTGCGTGTATCCAATCGGAGAGAAGCAATCCGTAGAATGAGGGTCGCGGGATCCACCGGCTTGACCAAGTGTTCCTGAAAGCCCGCCTCGAGCGCGTCCAACCTATCCTGCAATCGTGCGAACGCCGTCAGCGCAATCGCCGGCAGCACGTCGGCCCCGAGTCCTTGACTTCGAAGTGAGCGAACCAGGTGGTAGCCGTCGAGGTCCGCCATGCCGATGTCGCTGATGAGAAAATTCGCGCCTGATTCGTTGACGCCGCGCAACGCGGATTCGGCATTGTGCGCTTCGACGACTCGGGCGCCCGCATCCGTCAAAATCCGTTTGGTCAATTCCCGCGCGTCCTTATCGTCCTCCACCACCAGCGCAACCACGCCCGAAAGATCCAGCGACCGCACCCGTTGACTGTCCCTCTCGACGGGCAAGGCTGCATTTTCACTGAGGGGAATCTGGATGCTGAAGGTCGCGCCCTGACCCTCGCCGTCGCTCGCGACCTCCACGGATCCCGCGTGCAGCTCGACGATCTGCTTGACGATGGCGAGGCCCAGCCCAAGGCCGCCGAATCGCTTGGTACTGCTCGCGTCCTGCTGGCTGAATCGCTCGAAGATGTGCGGCAGAAACTCCGCGCTGATTCCTTGTCCATGATCCGACACCATCAAACGAAAGTGTTGGTCCGCCCCGGACGCGCGGACCTCCACGGTCCCGCCCTCCGGCGAGAATTTAATGGCGTTGCTCAACAGATTGAGCACGACTTGCTGCAGCCGTGCAGGATCCGCCTCGATCGCTATCGGCGCCTCGTCAAATGACGCCCTGATTTCGATGTGGCGCGACAGAGCCGAGGTGCTCACCACGTCCAATGCCTCCCGCACGATGGGATACGGATCCACGGTCGACGGGGTCAAGCGCATTTTGCCGAAGGTGATGCCGGCATAGTCCAAGAGATCCGCGATCATTTGCGATTGCAGCCGCGAGTTGCGTTCAATGGCCTCGACGGCCCGCATCGCCGGCTTGGGCAAGTCCTCCATTCGCCCCAACAGGGTGGACCAACCCAGGATGGCACTCAAAGGATTGCGCAATTCATGCGAGAGCGTGGCGAGAAATTCCTCTTTTTGGCGATTGCTGCGTTCGGCCACCGCGCGCGCCGCGCTTTCGCGCAGCAACCGATTCTCGCGTTCGCTCTCCGCTTGCAAACGCTCGGCGATGTCCGAGACGACGATGATGCGCGCGCCGGAAATGTGTTCCGACGCCGTCCGCAGTTCGACATGCGCCATCGCCCCGTCTTTGCGGTTGAAGCTGACCCGCTCGAGGTGCGGGCCATCGCGCTGGGCACCGCCGTCGGCCTGCGTTTCGAAGGTTTTGGCCGAATCGCCGAATACCGCGGCGGCCGGCAGTCCAATCAGTTCGTCGGCCGCATATCCGGTCAACTCACAAAATGCCGGATTGACGCTTTCGTAGCGCAAGCTCTTGTCCGTCATGGCGAGTGCAATCGGCGCCAGCTTGAAAATCGTGCGCAGCTTTGCATCCAGACCGCGCCTGATCTGATCCGCATTGCGCGCGAACAGCAGCGTTCTCACCGTCGCCAGCAACACCGGTGCTTCGACAGGCCGAGTCAAATAGCTGTCGGCGCCCGCTTCCAGTCCCAGCGTAAAGTCCATGTGCTGAGTGAACGTGGCCGATAGATGCAGCACCGGCAGATCGGCAGTCTCCGGGGTCGCCCGCAGCCGCCGGCAGACTTCGAATCCATCCATATCAGGCAAATTGATGTCGAGGACAACGAGGTCCACGTTTTTCGCCGCCGCGAGCGCCGCGCTTCCCGTCGATGCCTCGCTCACATCGTAGCCGGCCGATCGCAAGACGCGCGCCGTCGCATACAAGGCCGCCGGGTTGTCGTCGACCACCAATATTCGGACCGTTCCGTTCTTGTTTGCGGCCACTGCGTTCACGCGGCAATCCTATTTGTTACCCGTATAGCGAATGGGAATGACCACCGAGAAGCGCGACCCGCGCCCCTCCTCGCTGGTGACGGCGACATTCCCTCCCAATAATTCGGCAAATTTCTTTGCCAGCGACAATCCCAGCCCGGTTCCTCGCAGGCGTTTTTGGATGCGCGTGTCGATTTGCACGAAATCGGAAAACAACGCCGGCAGGTGATCTTTCGCTATGCCGATGCCGGTGTCGCTCACGGCGAATTCCACCCGGTCATTCCCCACCAGAACCGCGCTCACGCGAACCTCGCCCTCGCTGGTGAACTTGAGAGCGTTGGAAATGAAATTGCGCAGTATTTGCGAGAGCTTCTTGTCGTCCGTGTAGATGGTGGGAATGGAGTTGGTTTCCTCGAATATCAGGGAAACGGACCCGCTGCCGACGATCGGCTTGAACATCCCGCGCAGCGCGGAGAACAGATCGACCATCTCGAACCATTCCGGGGAGATCGAGATCCGTCCGGCATCCACTTTGGCGAGATCGAGCAGGTCATCCACCATTTCCGTGAGTTCACGCACGCTGCCGCGAACGAACTGCACTTGACGATGCTGTTCCTTGGTCAGGGGCCCATCCAGGCCGCTGATGAGAATCTCCGAGATGCTCGTGATGGAAGCGAGCGGCGTGCGGAATTCATGGCTCATGTAGGACAAGAACCGGCTCTTGAGGTCCGCCGCCTCGCGCAGCTGCACCGCGTTTTCATCGAGCTCGGCATACAAGGCCACGACTCCCTTGTTGGTCTCAGACAGCTCCGTTTCCAGCACGGCGAGCTCGGCTCGCTGTTTTGCGACCAGCGCGCGCAGCACCTCAATCTCGCTGCTCATGATGGAATGCCCACCACCAGGACCGTGACATCGTCGCGGGGCCTGGCATGGTCACGGTACAGCACGCCGGCGATCACGGCGGGGTGCCGGACGAAAAGTCCCGGATACTCCTTCAAAGACCAACGGGCGGACATTCCATCCGAATGCATCACGATTCTATCGCCAGGGCCGCGCTCATATTCAAATTGCTGATTGCGCAGCAATTGCGCGCCCAAAATGCCGTTGTGGGAAACCATGCCCCGTGATTTTTCCCCGGAGATGAGCGATCCGGAAATATTGCCGACGCCCGCGTAAGCGACTTTGGTGTTTTCAAAGCTGAGCATCGCACAGGCGGCGGCGGCGCCGCGTCCGCCGGCGAGTGCCCGGTGCAGGTGCTGCATCGATTCGGAAGGCGGGTCGAAGGGCCGCTGGGCAAACGCTGCGGCGGCGGCTTGCGCGGCGGTGGCCGCCAGCGGACCATGCCCGAGACCATCCACCACCAACATGGCCACGGTCTCGCGGTTGCCGGCGATTCTCCAGGTATCGCCGCACTCGATTTCGCCGGCCAGCGCAATGTTGATCGCGCCAAATTCGAGCTGGCTGTCTCCGGCCAAGGTGCGCGCGGACCGCGTACGGACTTGTTTTTCGATTCTGGATACGGCGACCGTTCCCTGGCCTTCCGCGGAATACACGTCGAACAAGCTGGACAATCGCAAGATGGCCCCGAGGCCCGTGCCCGCGGTGCCGCCCGTCGAGTGCCCGTCGCGCATGCAGCGCTCGACCTGCATACCCGGCCCACGATCGATGGTGGCGAGCTCGATGGTCACATCCCCGGAGCTACGGATGGCCTGCATCAAGAGTTCGCCGCGTCCCGCGTGTTTGACCACGTTGGTCGCCAATTCCGTGGCCACGATGCCCACGCGCCCCGCGAGCGTATCGTCAAACTCATGAAGCTCCGCCAGACGCTGCGCGGCGCGCCGGCAGTCTCCCACCTGACTTGAATCCTCGACTTGCATGCGCAATTGCGGTCCACTGTCCAGCAAGTACATTTCACTTCCAGCGCGTGATGACCACGCGCGTGCCCACCCCGACGATCGATTCGATCTCAAATTCGTTCACCAGGCGCCGGGTGCCGGTCAGCCCCAACCCAAGGCCCTTGCCTGAGGACCAGCCGTCCGTCATGGCGAGCTCGAGATTGGCTATGCCCGGCCCCTTGTCTTCGAATGTCAGCCGTAACCCTCGCTTGATCCCGTCACTGAGCATGGCCCATTTGACGATTCCGCCGCCGCCATAGATGACGGTGTTGCGCGCCAGTTCGCTGGCCGCGGTCACCATCTTGGTCTGGTCGACCAACGAGAAACCCTGTTGCTGCGACATGCGCCGAACCGCCTGACGGCTGAGCACGATGTCGTGCTCATTGACCACCGACATCTCACCGCTTGATAGTGTTTGCATCGTCGCTCGACTCGCTCATCGCGTGGCGCAGCAGCTGCATTCCACGTTCCACATTGAGCGCGGTTGCGACGCCCGGCAGTGACAACCCCAATTCAACCAACGTGATGGCCACGGCGGGCTGCATGCCCACCAATACCGTTTTTGCATCGAGTATTTTCGCCATGCCGGACATGTCGGAAATCATGCGCCCCATGAATGAATCAATCATTTCGAGCGCCGAGATGTCCACCAGGACGCCCTTGGCGCCCTTATTTTCAATCGCATTAGTGAGATCATCCTGCAGGCGCAGCGCCAGTTGATCCTGCATGTCCACTTGGATGGTGACGAGCAAGAACTCGCCCATCCGCAAAATCGGTATCCGGTCCATGCGCTACTGCTTGGTGAATGAAACGCCGTTGCGCTTCAGCGCCAGCGCCAGCGCGTCGGCAAGATTGGCTTTGGTGGTGACGCCCTGCAGGTCGACTCCCAGATGAACGATGGTTTGCGCGATTTGCGGACGCACGCCGCTGATGATGCAGTCGGCGCCCATCAAGCGTATCGCGGTGACGGTCTTCAACAGATGCTGCGCCACCAGCGTGTCGACGGTCGGAACGCCGGTGATGTCGATGATCGCAATCTGCGATTCCGTCTCGACGATTTTTCGCAGCAGCGATTCCATGACGACCTGGGTGCGCGCGGAGTCCAGGGTTCCGATCATCGGCAGGGCCAGAATGCCGTCCCATAATTTGACCACCGGCGTCGACAGTTCCAAGAGTTCGGTCTGTTGACGTCCGATGACCTCCTCGCGGGATATTTGGAAGGTCTTGATTGTGTGCAAGCCCAGCTTGTCCACCAGTTCGGAAGCCGCCCACGTCTCGTTGGCGAGTTTGTCGGCGTCTTTGCCGCATTCCTGCCTCAATGCGTCAAAGATCGGGCGCTTCAGGGAAAAAATAAAGGTTGCCGTCTCATCGGAGGAAAATCCCGCGAGCACGCGCTGCCGCGACAGGTCCTCCAAAAACGCCCGCACCGGCTGCCAACCTGCGGCGCCAATGTCATCCGTGCCGTGTGCCTGCGCCGTCGCCGCCAGGACGTTCAGGAACTCATCGGCCTGTTTTGCGACGTCCTTGGCCGACAAGCGTCCTTTCGCGGCAGCCGATGCATGCTCGAGTTGCTGCAACCAATTGCCGAGAATCTCCTTGCGACGCGTCTGTAGTGCTGACACCAGCGTGCCCTTCGAAGCCATGACCCTTTCCCCTTTGAATCGCTCTAGTGATAATTATACGAGCGACCGATTGTGCACCAATTATCGGGGCCGGGAACAGTCGATATGCAACGCTGAAATCCTCGAGAGATTTGTAAAAAATACAAACTCGCGTGCCGTCTTAATGGGAATGCTACGCCCGGTCTATGCGGCCCGAGTAGCAGCCACGTTTCGCATTGTGAGCGTGGATGTACGCAACCTGCGGTGATTGAAACAGCCGCGTGATGACGCCTTCGATCTGCCTGCCGTCGACCACGTCGGCGTCCAGCATCATGCCGGCGACATCGTAGGCCCGCAGCGACAGCAGTCGTCCGCGCATCACTTCCGGCACCTGGTCGACCTCGTCGTAGCTATGCTCCGCGCCTTCCCTGACAAAAATGGCATGGCTGGCGCGGTACGGCGTGTAGGCCGGCTGACACACGTGATTGAGCAGCAGCAGTCGCTCGCCGACTTCGGCATCCCGCATTTCAATGCGATCCGGAAAACCCGGCGAGTGATCCGCGACGCAGCGAATGACCCCGTGGTGAGCCAATTCCTTATCACTCAGACCGTACAACGGTCGGAACGGCTCAGGCGACAATCCGGTGATTCGAAAACTCATGGCGACCTCCATCACTTCAGGGTGGTGACAAGTTACCGCTCACCCACGGGTCCTGCACTCCGGATCTTGCGCTCTAATTCTTAGAACACCGCCTGAAAAAACGAAGGCCTCTTCTTGCGGCGATACAGCCACAACATCAGCGCCATCAGCGAGCCCCCCGGGAGGATCAGTTCCATGGCCGCGTAGGGCGCGAACTCCCGCAGCTTCGTGGCAATGGCCAACGCATGGTTGTTCAATTTCCGCAATGTCATGATTCAACTCGCGTAAACTTGGTTGCTAAATGAAAGACGAATGGCGTGGCCCAAAATCGACGTCGACTTGGAACATTTTTCAGCACTAGCCCAGCACCATCGCTATCTGCAGCACCAGAACTGAAACGGCCGTCGCACCGACGGCAAGCAGGCCTTGTACGAACCGGACCTCGAGGATTTCGTGAGTCATGTGAGTTCTCCATTGATTGATCGAATGGAGATAGGTTGCGCCGAGTGCGCGGAGGCAACAAACGCAATACCTGACAGGGAGTTAAGTAAAACTTAACGATGTCGGAAGCGGCTAGAGGCGCGGCTCCCGGCCCGGCCCGAGGCCCGACTCCAAGCGGCCGATCGCCGGCGCGCTAAGCGGCGCGCCGCTCAATTTGGCGGCATACAGCGCGGCGCCGGCCACCGGCGGCAGGCGGGGTGGGACGACCCGGTACTTTCGCGGGTCCCTCGACAGGTTGGCGAGGAAGGGCTCGAGCAGCAGCTCGCGCTCGCTGAACATGCCTCCCGAGTGGGACACGTTCACGCGGGCGCCCACCGGAATATCGAGGCGGTCGTACACGGCGTGGACGATTTTCGCCAGCTCATCCGCCGCTCGAAAAAACAACGTCATGATCTGCACGTCGCCGGCGTGCGCGGCGCGGCTCACCAGCGGCGCCAGCGTTGCGATCTGGCTGCGGCCGGCCGCGCCGTCGCCATAAATGGCCGCACACAAATCCAGGTCGGGCTGCAGGCCGAAATGCTGCCGCACCAAGTCATACCAGAGGCCGCGCGCCAGGCGTCCGTCGCTCATGCGCGAAAAAATACTTAGGGCCTCGCGGGCCATCCAATAGGCGGAGCCCTCATCGCTGAACAGCTCGCCCCAGCCGCCCGCCCGCGCCGCCCGCCCCTGGTATTCGCCATAGCCGATGGAGCCGGTGCCGGCGACCAGGCTGATGCCGTCTTCGCAGGCCAGAGCGCCGGCCCAGCCGCAGGCCGCATCATTGCCGCAGCGGTAGCGTCCGGATGCGAGCGGCGGCGCGGGCAGCGCATCGAATCGGGCGAGGAGCCGGCTGTCCTCGCCGTAGGCGGGCAGTCCGAGAAAGGCGAAATCCAGATTCGCCGCCGGCACCGAGCCGCCATCCAGGGTGGCGCGGATGCCGCGCGCCAGCATGTTGCGCAGCTCGTCCCAGCCGATTTCCAGATAGTACGCGGTGCCTTCGGTGTGGGATGCCAGCACCCGGCCGGACTCGTCGATGAGCATGAACGCGGTTTTGCTGCCGCCCCCATCCACACCGAGGAAGGTTTTCACGCGCTGCCGCGCCAGGGATGAATCGAAACGCCTTTCACCACCCGGCTCACCGTGCCGGCCGCATTGGGATTGTCGGGCCTGCAGCCCAGCGACAGCGAACGCAACAGCGCAATCGATTGCGCAAACAGGGCGTACGGCAAGCACAACTCCAGATCCGAGAGATCCGCCGCATCTGCGGACCCCAGCACAATATCATCCTCATGGTGCGCATCGACGGCCTTGGCCGAGAGCGTCACCACCCTTCCGGCGATGCCCTCGCGGCGCAATTCATCCACCAGATCGCGATCATACTGCCGTGTGTAATCATCGTTGCTGCGGAACACGACCACCAGCGTCTTGGAATTCAGAATGGTCTTCGGGCCATGCCGGAACCCTAAGGGCGAATCCGCCACGGCCACCACCTTGCCGTCGGTCAACTCGAGCATCTTGAGGGCGGCTTCGCGCGCCAGTCCCTTGAGTTCCTTGGCGCCCAAGTACACCACGCGCTCGAATCCCTGGCCGATGAGTTCCTGCTGGAAAGGCAGGCTCTCCGGCAGCACCCGCGCCGCTGCCTGTGCCAGCTTCGGTATCTGCGTGCGGCCGCCGCGCACCACTCCCAACGTCAGCGCGCCCGCCAGCAGCATGCCGGTAAAGCTCGACGTCATCGCAAAGCTGCGATCGTTGCTGCGCTCCGGCAGCGTGACCACGCGCGCGTAAGAATGCTTTCTCGCATACTGCGCGAGCGCACCCTCGGCATCGCAGGTGACGACCAGGTGGGCGCAATGCTTGATGCCCGCGTCGGCCAGGCGCACGGCCGCGACGCTCTCGGGACTATTGCCAGAGCGCCCGAACGACACCAGCAAGGTCGGCGTGAGGGGCGACAAGTAGCTGCGCGGGTTCGCCACTAAATCGGTGGTGGGGATGGCATCGACCCGGCCATTCACGATTCTCGAGAACGCCGGCGCGAGACATTCGCCGATATAGGCCGAGGTCCCCGCGCCCGTGAGCACCACCCGGCCGGGGCGCGCCAGCAGCGGATCGAGAAATTCAGAGAGTCCATGGGCCTCGGCGGCGATCAGGCGCTCGACCTCCGCCCACACTTCGGGCTGCTGCAGCACTTCGCGCGCGGTCCACATCGCACCCGCGGACTCGATTTCCTTGTCGCTCAAACCAAACATCATCGCGCACTCCCTACCTTGGCCAAAGCTCCCGCGGCTGCGCGCGCCGCAGGACGACAGGCGCTCGCATAACCCTTGAGCGCCTGCGCGACCGCATCGAGCAAGATCTCGCGGGGATCGTTGGCGAGCGCGCCGGTTCGCACCTCGGCATATTGCAGGGGCAGATACTGGCTGAGCAGCGTCAAGGGAATTCCACGCGATTTCAAGTTCACCAGCAGCGCATCGCACGCCGCCTGCACTTCGGGCACGGTCCAATAATACCGGATGCGGTCGCTCAGACTGAATTGCAGATCGAAGGTCTCGCTGGCCGCATTGGTGTAATACGATTTCCAATGGCGCGGGTCGCGGCGCATCGCGCCGAGCACCACTTGCTTGAAAGGCCGCGGCGGCGCAGCACCCAGCTCGTGCTCGATGTCGGCCAGCGCCCACAGCGCTTCGCGTAGCGCAAAGGTGACACCCGGTCCCACCTTCAAAATGGCGAAGTGATCGCGCACCAGCGCAGCGAGCGCGGACGCGCTCTGATAGTCGGTGGAATGCGCCTCATACACGAGGCCGGGCTCACGTTCGATGCGCAACGACAGTTCGCGGGCTTTCGCCGGCTGGTAGTCGATCACCTTGTGATGGTCGAATTCCACCCCCGGCTGCACCACCAGCGCGATCACCCGCTCCCAGGCTGCGTCGACGCCCTGCAGGTGAAACGCCGCGCGGTGCGCGTCGAGGGTGGCGGTGACGGCGGCCGGGGCAGTAACCGCCAGCGTATCGAGCTCCTCGGCCGCACCGCCCGGAGTGGGCACCTCGGTGCCGACCACATACAAAGGCGGCTCCCCGCCGCTCGCCCGCCACGCAGTTTCGCCGGCCCGGCACAGGCGCGCGGCGCGCGTCGCGATGACTTCGTCGCTCAGGGCGGCCGGGTCATCGGCGCAGCTCATCGAACAATCGAGATGAATCTTGCGAAATCCCGCGGCCACATAGTCGGCGACCAGCTGCTCCGAGCGGGCGAGCGCCTCGGCGCAGGGTTCGCTGCGCCAACAATTCGGACCGAGATGATCGCCGCCGAGCAGTACCTGCTCCATCGGCAGTGCGGCGCGCACGGCAATCTCCGCTGCGTAGCGCTGAAAGGCCACCGGGGTCATGCCGGTGTAGCCGCCGAACTGGTTGACCTGATTCGAGGTGGCCTCGATCAGCGCGTGCTGACCGCTGCGCCTGGCTTCGCGCATCGCCGCCTCGATCACCAGCGCATGCGAGGAGCATACCGAGTAGATGCCCGTTGCGGCGCCGGCTTTGTGTTCGCGCAGCAGATTGAGCAAGGCCTTCATACGGGCTGCTCGACCAGCTTCTCTTCCGGCTCGATGGCGAGCAGCGCGGCGGCGAGGGAGGCCAGGGCGATGGCGGCGACCGTAACGGCGTTCGGCATGACGCCGAGCACGATCATCGAGACGATGGCCGTGATCATCGGCGCACCCGCATTGGCAAGCGGCGCCACCACCAGCGCGCGGCCGTAGCGGAAGGCGTACACCAGGGTCAATGCCCCGACGGCGTTCAAGATTTGTGTGATCGCGGCGAGCCCCGGCCCCTGCCACCCATACTCGATCGGCACGGAAAAGTCGGTCATCCACAGCGCCACCGGAATGAGCAGCAGTCCCGAGAGCGTCATGTATAGAAAAATGTTCTCGGCATCCATGGACGCGTTGGCCAGCTTCATGAAATAGGCCTGCACGCCCCAGGCGAGCAGAATGATCAGCGCATAGACGAACCAGGAAACGCCCTGCATGCCGGGCACCCCCGCCGACACGGCGTCCGGCTCAGCGCCCGGCGAGTAATTGAACAGCGGCAGCGCGATCAGCGCCAGGACCACGCCGAGCGCCCCGATCCTGGTGACCCGTTCCCTGAGCAGCAGCATCGACAACGCGATGGTGATCACCGGCGACAACGCAATGATCGGGAAGATGAGGTACGTGGGTCCCGTGTGCACCGCGTGAAATAGGAGCATCTGCCCCCCGGCTCCCGTCAGCCCAATCAGCGCCCCCAAAAACACGGACCGCCGATCTCGCAGCACCCTCCAGCCCACGCGCTGCATGGCGTACAGCGCGGGTGGGATCATGGTCAGAGCCCACACCACGTACACCAGCGTCTCCGGAAATCCGTGCCGCGTCGGAAATTCGGCAAACGCCCCCCACACCCCCCAAAACCCCGTGGTGATCAGCGCATAGATGAGCCAGGGCTTCTTCACCTTTAGAATCGATACGAGACGCCGAGCACGTAGGTGCGGCCGTAGGCACTGTAGCCCGCCCCCACGCCGCTCGCGCTCGCTCCCACGGATTGGCCGGGCGCCCAGGGCAGCAACGGATTGCCGTTCAGGTAGGTCCGCGCGATGGTGTTGGTGAGGTTCTTGCCCTCGACGTAGACGTCGAAGCCTTTGAACACAGTGTAGTGCGCGCTCGCCGTCACCCAGGAGAACGGGTCTGCAATCGCCGGCCATCCAGGGACCTCGGTGCATTCCGAGCAAGAGTAAGTGTAGCGGGAGGTATAGTCCCAGTTCACGTCCGCATTGAACGGCCCCTTGTCGTAGATCAAGCTGATCGAGAACGTGGTGGGAGGCGCTGCATTGACGGCGCCGGTCGAGTTGCCGAACTGATCGTAGCCCTTGCTCCAGGTGTGGGTGTACTGCACGTGTGTGCCCAAGCCCATGTCGAGGAAGTGCTGCCAGCTCAATTCGACACCGGTGTAGGTCGACTTGGCGCCGTTGGCCGGGGCCGTGATGGTCCACAGGAACGGCTTACCCGGCCCTGCCGCCGCGGAGCCCGGCGGTCCGCCGATGTACTGCAGGGTGCCGAGATCGACGCTGGTCTGCACTCCGGTATAGATGTCGTCTTTGACTTTCTTGCCGAACAGTGCGGCCGTGAGCGCCGAGTGCGGCTTGTAGTACCACTCGAGGGAAAGATCCACAGACCAGGCCTTGATGGGCTTGAGACCCGCGGTGCCGACGTAGTCGAGTTCGGGCGTGCCGTTGATGGCATTGTTGCCCGAGTCCGGCGCCAGCTGGTTGAGATTCGGACGCGACATGGTCTCGCTCACCGCCCCACGCAGCTGCAGCTCATCCGGCATCAGCCAATAACTCAAGTTCAAGGACGGCAATGCCAGGGTGTAGGTCGCCTCCTGCTTGAATTGCTGCGCGGCGCTGTACTGCACATTCCAGGTCTGCGTCGAGTTTGTCGCGTCGGGGGTCCACAGCGACACCGGCACCGTTTGGGCGGTAGCCGCCAAGGTCTTGGTGCGCACCACGCGCACCCCCACGTTCCCGGACCAATTATTGCCGGCGAACGTCGCCTCCGTATAAAAGGAATAGGTTTTCTCGGTCACGTCGTATGAATTGAATGGATTGGGCTGCGGCAGCGTGTCAGCCAGGTTGAACGGAGTGTCGCAGGGCAGTGTCGAGCAGAAAAAGGGATTCGGCTTGCCGTTCAAGCTCGCGAGAAACGCCATCAGCTGGCCGGTGTCGAGTTTCGGCAGCACCCCGGGGTAGGATCCGCCCGCACCTTTCATGAAATTCGGCGGAGTGGTGAACGAGATGACGTTGAAGCCCTGCGAGCCGAACGTGTACGGATTGCACTGGACCGGACAGCCCGCGGTCACATATAAGTTGCCGTACTGTCCGGATCCGTTGGTCCAGTCGTTGCTGCTGTCGACCCGGTTCTTCTCCCGGTCGCTGTAACCCAAGCCGAACAGTAGTTTGTCGAGGATTCCCCATTTCACCTGATACGCGCCGTCCAAGGTGAAGCCGGTGACCTGATCATGCACCGAGTAGCCGTTGAGCCCGTCGTAGTGCGTGGACCAATACTTGTTGTTGTTCAGAAACCCCGAATTCATCAGCGCGTTGTACGAACAATAGCCCGCGCTGGTGGCGCTGGCCGTGCCGGCCGGGCACGCCGTGAGGCCGAGCTGGCTGGGCGGAATGGCCACATTCAGACTGGGCAGGCTGTGCGGCAGGTCGGTCATGGTGAGGATATCCGGCGAATACGGGGTCGCCGAAACCAGGCCAGCGGTCACGAAGGTATCGGTGCCACCCTCTGGGCGATCGGCCGTCGACCGGTAGGCATCGAAGTCGAGTGTGAATTTATCCGTCGGCTTCCAGCTGCCGTTCAGTCCGTACATGGAAGTGACGACATTGCGATTGATGGTGTTGTTCACGATTTCCGGAGTGAAGAAATTCGACGTTACTCCGGTGACCAGGCCGTTCTGGATCGTGGCGCTCGAATTGGGCCAGGTGCCGTTGCCGTTCTGATCATAGCCAAATGGGAAGTAATACGATTGGTTGTAGCCAATTTGCGGATCCTGCAACTTGGTCCAGAGACCGTCGACCGCCAGCTTGAACGTATCGCTCGGGCGCCATTCGAGACTGCCGGACAGGGCCTCGCGCTTCTTTTCGTCGAAGATCGAGCCGAAAGTGATGCAGCAGGGCGCGGCCTTCAGCGGCGTGCCATTGGGGTCGTCGAATGGGAACGTGGTCGCATCATAGATGTCTTGGTTGTACGCGTTCAGCGAATCGGTGCGTGTTTTGGTATCCGAAATGACACCGCCGAGCAAGAATCCCAGCGTGTTGTCGAGGGCTGTATCCTCGATGTAGGCCGAGAATTTGTGGCCGGACAGCTTTGACATGTCGTTGTAATTGCCCTCGACATGCGCGCCGCCATGCAGCCCGGGATGGTCGAAGGGACTCGCCGTGCGCAGGTTCACCGTGCCACCGATGCTGCCCTCCAGCGCGGAGGCCTCCGAAGACTTGAGCACGTCCGCGCCGGAGATCAGTTCCGACGGCAGCACGTCGAAGGCTAGATCGCGTGCGTCGTCGTCGGTGGCGAGGATTCGGTTGTTGAGCGTGACGATGTTGTATTGCGACGTGAAGCCCCGCACGCTGACCTTATGCCCCTCGCCGCCGGTGGTACGGTCGATGGTGATGCCGGGCAGATGCTGCAGCGAGTCGGCGACGTCGGCGTCCGGAAACCGGCCGAGTTCCTCGGCGTTGATGGAATCCAACACGACGGTGGCATTCCTCTTGACCTCGAGGGACTTGACGAGACTGGCCCGGAGCCCGGTCACAACGATCTCTTGAAGTTCCTGATCAGACTTCACGCCGGGGCCGGCCGCCGGTGCGCCTGCCGCCGCAGTTGCATCCGCAGCGTCGGCCGCGAACGCCGGCCCTCCAGAACCGAGCAATCCCCACAGTACGATGCCCGCATACGCGTAAACTTGGTTCTGGCGCATTTTCGTATCCCCTTCGTTATTGAAACGAAACGAAAGTTGAAAGTTTCGTTTTATTTCTTTTACTATTTCGTATATCTTCGATGGTGTCAAGTTTCCGCGCCGGCGAAAAGGCCGCAGTGGGTTGACCAGACTCGCATTAACAGGGAAGACCGAAGGTTTCGCGTGAAGAAGACTCCAACTACCCGGCGCCGATTCCTGCAAATGGCTGCCGGCGCGAGCGTCGTGACCGGTAGCGGGTTGCTGTCCGACCGAGCGAGCGCCACCGCTACCGCGGCCACTGCACGCGGCGCGGGCACAGTGGCAACCCTCGGCGACGAGCGCATTTTGCTCGAATTCGACGCGCACATGCGCTCGCGAATCTGGCACGTGGCCGGACATCGCGAGGCTGCAAAAACTACGCTCACGACCTGGGCTGCCGCCGACAGCCTTGTCTGCTCCGGGGCGCGGGTGGATCGATTCTCGCTGCGCGAGCATGCGACAGGTGCCATCGACGGGCCCTTCGGCCGCGGTACGCGGCTCAAGATGGTCGGCGTCGCCGAGTCGATCGTCGAGAAGTCCGTGGAAGTCGATCTCTTCGAGCGCTATCCCGGACTCGCGTTTTTTCGCGTCTCCTACCGCAATATCGCCGCGGCGCCCGTCGCCGTGGGCGGATGGGCCTGCGCAGAGCATCATCTGTCCAAGGCCGGCGTGCCGGGAGGCGATGCTTCTTCGGGCGAGCCGCCGTTCTGGAGTTATTGCGGCAGCACCCATTCCGATCGCCGCGATTGGGTGCAGGCCGTTCGGCCTGGCTTTTCGCAAGAGAATTTCATGGGGATGGAAGCGTCCGATTACGGCAGCGGCACACCCATTGTCGACGTGTGGCGCAAGGACGGCGGCCTTGCCATCGGACATCTGGAACTGACCCCGCAAATCCTGTCGCTGCCGGTCAAGTGCACGGACGCCGGCGTCGATCTCGCGATCACCTGTCCAATCAAACGCGTCCTGGAACCCGGCGAGACGCTCGCCCCGCCCGAGTTCTTCGTCGCCGCCCACGAAGGCGATTATTTCCGAGTGCTCGATGCCTACCGACGCATCATGAGCGCGCGCGGCGTGGCATCGCCGGCGGCGCCGGCCGCCGCCTACGAGGCGATCTGGTGTGCCTGGGGTTACGAGCGCGCGTGCACTCTGCAGTTGATCGAGGATACTTTGCCCAAGGTGCGGGAGCTGGGCCTGCGCTGGGCAGTGATCGATGACGGTTGGCAGTCGAATGTCGGTGATTGGGCGTTGGACCCCGTGAAGTATCCGCACGGCGATACGGACATGAAGCGTCTGGTCGGCGCGATTCGCGCGCAAGACCTGAAGCCGCGGCTCTGGTGGGCGCCGCTCACCGCCGTACCAGGCTCCGATGTCGTGCACGATCACACCGACATGCTGCTGCTCGACAAGGAGGGC
>DATLVV010000352.1:0-3909 GCA_035577165.1 Steroidobacteraceae bacterium
GGATGGCGCCGGACTCGAACACCGATACCGGTGCTCCGCGCTCCATGGGAGCGTGATCGACGATGGCAGGCATGCGGTTGTTCGGCGAGATCGCGAGGAATTCCCGCCGAAATTGTTCACCCTTGCCGATGTTCACCGGAATGATGGTGTACGGCATCGCGGTCTCTTCCAGAAACAGCGTTATTTTGTGACCGTTGGGCGTCGGCCAGTAATACAGGTCAATCACGGGTGTACCTCCGGCGGCTCCAGCGCCATCTTGTGTGCTTTCAGTATCGCTATGCAGACATCTTCTTCGCGCGGCAGCGTGCGCATTTGCGCGAGCCGCGCGCGCGCGCGCGTGTTCTTGGTCCAGGGCATGAGCGCACTGTCGAACTTGGCCGCCTCCGCGACGCGCCACTCCAGAACATGCCGGCGCTCGGCACTGGTCCGCGCCTCCTTGCTGTCGGGCGCCAGCAGGCGCTTCGCGAGGCTGTAGCCTGCCAATTGCGCCGCAACTGTGTCGCTGCGCTGCATGGTCTTGGACAATTTCAAACACAGGTCGCGCCGTTCCGGCGCGGCGCTCGAATCCCGGCAGACTTCCACCAGCGCCGTGAAGGGCGGAATGATTTCGGCACTCGCGATCGCACTCACGGTCGCGAGCCTCGCCGAGTCCGATTCTGCATAGCCGCTCGGCAGCTCGTAGCCCACGGCGTCCAGAGCGTCGACCATCAGCACCACGATGCGGTTCCAATAAAGATCGAAGCGCGCACCCAGTGCCATGTCGCCGAGAATTCGGTCGATGTCGGTCGAATCCCGGTCCCTCTGAGCAGCGGCCAGCGTTTGCAGCCACGCCGCGGCGTTGTCGGCGTCCACCCAGCGCATGACGGTGGCAACGTCGCGAATGTCGCAGGCAGGCGTCGCGGCGCACAACTGCAGGTGCAGCCAGCCGATACTCGCGCTCTGCGGCGCCAAATCACTGGCACGGGACGCCAATTCCACCGCGGAGGCCCTGAGGTTCGGGGCGCCGGCGGCCCCTTTGGCGTTGGCCGCGCCGAGGAAGCGCAGCGCGGCGGCGGTGGCCAGCGAGTTGGCGTCGGCACGGGCGATGAGAATGCCGGCGGCGGCGGTTCTCCATGCCTGAGATTTCTCGGCCGCGGTGTGCGGTCCGGGCGTGGCAGCCGCACCCACGGGGCGCGCCGCCACGAGTGCAAGTATCAGCAGGCAGCGCTTGACCATGCGCGCTGGATTCCTAGCTGTCGGCGTGGCCGCGGGCGGCGGTGAGGCCGGCGGTGATGGCCAATCGCATGGCATCCTCGACCGAGATGTCGAGAGGCTGAATGCGGTCGCGCGGCAGGTAAATGGTGTATCCGCCGAACGCATAGCTCATGGGGAAATAAACGGTGACCCAATCTTCGCCGCCGTGCGCCAGCAAGACCTGCGGCACGTCTTCGCGGGTGACGAAGCCGATGGCATGCACGTCGGCGAATCGCGCCAGGACAACCCGCTGCAAATCGCGCTTCTCGCCGCTGCCCGACGGCAGCAGGCTCACCACGTCGCGAAATCCGCCATACAGGGTTTTCACGAAGGGAATCCGGCCCAGCAGATCGTTCCAATATTTGAGGAACATCCGGCCGGCATACGCATTGACCAGACTGCCGACGGCCAGCAACAGGAGAAATCCGAATATCAGCCCCAGACCCGGCCAATAATGTTCCGGGCTGACAATGCCGACCGCGATCAGGGCGCGGCGCAGCCACCCTTCAACCGTATGCACCAGCCACCAAATGACATACACCGTCAAGGCCAGCGGTAGTACGGTCACCAAGCCGCTCATGGTCAGCCTTAAGATCTTGCGCATGCCTCAATCATCGCATGATCGCGCTCAACCTGCCGCAATCGCACAGAAGGCCTGCGAACTGCGCTGATATACGCCGCGCATCGGTGCCGCGCCTTTCTGATTCCACAGGTAGTACTGCGTGACTATCGATGCTCCGCGCGCATGGGTCACGCTGAGCAGCCTGCTGTCGAGTCGAAACTGCAGGGCTTCCTCGGCGCGGCACGGCAACGACCGCTGCATCTCTTCAGCCGGGCTCTGCGGCGCCAACTCTTGGATCACGCCGCTGCGCCAGTCGATGAGCACGAGCCGGCCGCAGGCCAGGCCGCAGCGGATCATGGTGACCGTCACGTATCCGGCGAAATTGGGACCCACGCTGAGTGCCTGCTGCACGACGTCGCGGTCCTGGTGGGACAGATCGCTGCCGCTGAAGTCGATTCTGGGCGCCGCGGTGCGCTCGAAAGCCTCGCTTGGATACTCGGAAAATCTCGGCGCGCTCAAGGGCTCCGAGGAGAAATGAGCAGTGCCGGCGGCTGCATCGCGTACGCGGTCAATCTGTGCGGCGATGTCGTCGGTCAAGTACCAGTCATCGACGGTCACGACATGCGGAGTCCTTCCGGCGACGGTGACCGGTAACAAGGAATGATCGGCGCATTGGCCGTCCACGTCGTGCGGCGCGCACAGGCTGTAGCGGGTATACGCACCATATATGTCGGGTGCGCCGGGTTCGTTGGGCGCGAGGAACACCCAATAGCGGCCGGCCGGCACTTCGAGGCTGAAATTGGTCTGTCCGCGCGCGAGCTGCATGGTGTGCAGCCGCGAGGTTTCGAGGTCCGCTGCGTAGACCGTCATTGCAGGCACCGTCCGACTCGGAAAGGCCACGGCGCCTTCGATCGTGCCCGCGACGACAGCGGCGCCCGGGCAGTAGGATGCCGCGGCCGCGATCGACAAGCACGCGAAGTACCGGTACCTCATCGCGCGCATGTTAGCCGATTGCATGCCTGCGCGAATCTCTGTCAGGATGCTTTGGTTCCATCAAGACGGAGCCGAACATGTCATCAGTAGCAAGGGTTACGGAAATTATTGCTTCATCCAAGAAGAGCTTCGACGATGCCCTCGAGAACGGTGTGAAGCGCGCGACCAAGACACTGAAGAACGTCGCGGGCGCCTGGGTGGCGAGCCAGGACGTCGTCGTCGCCAAGGGCAAGATCACCGAGTATCGGGTACGCTTGAAGGTGACCTTCGTGCTGGCCGAGTAGACCCGCGCGCTGCCGCTCAAGGCTGACGCGGCAGCAGGAACTTGAGTCCCTGGTAGTTCAGCACCACGCCGTCGCGCCGGATGCGTTCCACCGTGGGGCCCTCCTGCAACGCGGCGCCTTCGTGATATTTGCGCATGTTGATGTACACAAAGCGGTCCGCAGGCTTGGTCGAATAGACATGAACATCGAGGTGCAGCTCGGGCAGGGCCTGCGCGCCGGTCAAATTGATCTCGCTGATCGACGGCAGGATTTCCTGATTTTCGGGCGGGGCGGCGTCCGCCTCGGACAGCAGCGGATCTGCGCGACGCACAGGATGCGCGGCCACCTTCACCGGGGCGCCAGGCGAAGCGGCCGTTGGGTTCTCGGCGCCCGGCACCGGAATCTCCGGCGCGAATACCGGTGAGGGATCCAAGGGGCTGAAGTGCTGCGCCGCCGGCGGCGCAGAGTCGGCAGCGGCGGGCGGCGATGTGGCCGCCGCCGGCGCGGCATGCGGAGCCGCCGTATTTCTATGCCACAGTACGAACGCCAGTGCCAAGAGATTGATGCCCAGCAATACCGCCAGGATGGTGGCCCAGAGGGGCAGCCGGTGGCGCCGCTCGCGCATTCGGGTATCCATCAATCCCGGTACGCTTTGGCGCTGCCGTTCGATTTCCGATTTCTTCAAGGCGTCGAGAATGAAGGACATGAAGACCTCAACTGCCGCGCGGTGAGTTGGGCAGCAACAAGGGCGAGCCGGGGTCCGCCAAAGCGGTGTCGAGCATGACTTGAGTTTGTATTCCTGCAATTCCATCGACGTTCAGCCGATGCTCACGTTGAAAGTTCTGCACCGCGATCGCC
>DATLVV010000353.1:0-6170 GCA_035577165.1 Steroidobacteraceae bacterium
CCACGTGCGAGTCGCCGCCTCCGGCAAGGACTCGGTCAGCGTGTTCACGCCCGTCCAATTTTTCGGCCCGCTCGCCACTCTGATGGAAGTGGATATTCCGACCGGGCGCACCCATCAGATCCGGGTCCACGCCTCCTTCGCCGGACATCCGCTGCTCGGCGACGACAAGTACGGTGATCGCGATCGCAACGCGGAATTGAAGGGTCACGGCCTCAAGCGTACGTTTTTGCACGCGCAGTCCGTGGCGTTCGAGTGGCCCGGTTCCGGCGTCCCATTTCATGCCAGCGCGCCGCTGCCGGCCGAACTTGCCGCCGTGCTTGATGCGATTACACCCATGAAGCGCTCGGCGAAGCGCTCGGTGCCGAAGCGGCCGGCGTCGAAGCGGCCGGCACGCCGATAGACCCACTGTACCGGGGTGGCATATGTTTTTTTTGCGTTTGACGTTTTGACGTCACGACCACGCCCCGTCAAGACGTCAAAACGTCAAAACGTCGGCTGGTTTTTACACGATAGCCACAGCTGCGCGGTCCGCGCACCGGCGTGACCGCCGCGCCGGTGCCGGCCAGGTCGCTGGGCATCCCTTAAGGCAATTGGAATCCGACGCTGCGCAACACCGCACTCAGTCGGATCAGAGGTAGGCCGATCAGAGCGCTCGGATCCGCGCTATCGATCGATTCGCAGAGACTGATTCCGAGCCCTTCGCTCTTGAAGCCTGCGGCGCAGTCGAGAGGCATCTCGAGAGCCACGTAGCGTAAGATGGTCTCCTGATCGAGCCTGCGAAATACCACCTGGGTGGTGTCGAGGAACTCGTGCACGGCATGCTCGTTGTGCCGGACGAGGGCGACCGCCGTCAGGAACGATACGGTGGAACCCGAGCAGGCTTGCAACTGCTCGATGCAGCGCGTTTCGGAACCCGGCTTGCCGAGGAGCAGCTCTCCCAGCGAGCCGGTTCGTACCGCGACCTGGTCTGAGCCTATGACCCAGGCGTCGGGGTGTTGCAGCGCCACAGCGGCGGCTTTAGCCCTGGCGAGGCGCGTTGCAAGGGTTATCGGTCGTTCGCCGCTGCGACCCGTCTCGTCGACTCCCGGCGCACTACAGGAGAAGGGCAGGCGCAGCCTTGTCAGGAGCTCGCGCCGATATTTCGAGGTTGAGGCTAAAATCAGGGAAGGCGGAGACTTCAAAAACAACGACTTGCACTCGATTCATTTTTGACAGAGGTGGGAACCGGCCCTATTATACGCGGCCCATGGCACCGGGCTTGCCTGACCGAGTCGATTGCGCACACCTGGCGGACGATGCAGTGGTGCTGGAGCGAGTCTACACGCCCGGTGAGATGCCTCGTTTGCAGGATCTTTTGGCGGACTCTCAGGGCTGGGTTCGCGCGAATTTCGCATTTGCGAACGTCCGGTCAGGCCGCGCAGGCGCCACCGTCGCGGTTGAGGCGAGTGCGCAGTTGATATGCCAGCGTTGTTTGCAGGGCTTCGCGTACACCGCCGCCGGCAGCAGCGAGATTGAATTTTCGAACGGCTCGACGGCGAGCGCGCAGGATTCGCAGCGCGAGCTCTACGCGACAGATGAAGGCCTGGTGAGCTTGCGCGATCTGGCCGAGGAAGAATTGTTGTTGGCTTTGCCGCTCGTCGCGGTTTGCAGTACGCCGCAAACCTGCGGCCACGCGGCGGTTTACGCGAAGAGCGAGGAGCGCACCGGCGTGTCGGACGATCGAACGCGGCCGTTTACCGCATTGCAGGACTTGTTGAAGAAAACTTGATAGGACACAGCACTCATGGCAGTTCAAAAAAGCAGAAAAACCCCCTCCAAGCGCGGCATGCATCGCTCTCACTCGGCGCTCCCGCTGCCCGCGGTGTCGATCGACGCCAAGAGCGGAGAGACCCATTCGCGGCATCGCATTTCCCGCGACGGGTTCTACCGTGGCCGCAAGGTGCTGCAGACCAAAGCCGACGCGGCAGCGGCCGAAGAATAAGCCCTACAGTGCCGGCGGTGGTTCGCGCACCGTTCGGGTCTGACACACTGTGTCTGCGCTGATTCATATTGCCATCGACGCCATGAGCGGCGACCGCGGACCGTCGGTTTCCGTGCCGGCCGCAGTGGCCGCGGCCCATGAATTCAGTGATGTGCGGTTTACCCTCATCGGGCGGCAGCCTGACTTGGAGCGCGAGCTGGGCAATGACCCGCCGGCCAATGTCGCCTGCCTGTTTGCGTCGGATGTTGTCGAGATGACCGATCATCCGCGCGAGGCTTTGCGGCGCAAGAAGGACTCTTCGATGCGCCGGGCAATCGATCTGGTGAAGGCGCACGAGGCGCATGCCTGCGTCAGCGCGGGCAACACCGGTGCATTGATGGCGACTGCGCACTTTGTCCTCAAGATGCTGCCCGGCGTGGAACGGCCTGCCATCGTTTCGCTCATTCCTTCCCGCGGCGGCCATACCTACATGCTGGATCTGGGCGCCAATGCCTCGTGTACCCCGGTGCAGCTATCCCAGTTTGCAATCATGGGGTCGGTGCTCGCGGCTGATCTGGAGGGGGCGCATGAAAGGCCGCGGGTGGGCCTGCTCAACATCGGCACGGAAGAGATCAAGGGCAACGACATCGTGCAAGCCGCGCATAACTTGCTGGCGGCCCGCGACATCAACTATGTAGGCTTCGTCGAGGGCGACGATATATTCTCCGACAAAGTGGATGTGGTCGTCACGGACGGTTTTACCGGCAATGTGGCCTTGAAGGCGATGGAGGGCGCGGCGCGGCTGATCGCAGATGCGCTGCGCGAGGAATTCAGCCGCACCACACTGCGCAAGCTCGGCTATCTCGGCGCGCGGCCTGCGCTGCAGGCGCTGCGCACCCGGATTGATCCGCGCCGCTACGATGGCGCGAGCATGATTGGATTGAATGGGATTGTCATCAAGAGTCACGGCGGCGCCGACCTGTATGGATTTCAGCGCGCCATCGAGGTCGCGGTGCTGGAAGCGCGCAACGGCTTACCGGCGCGCATCGCGGAACGGCTGAGCGCGTAGAGCCTCGAAGGATTTCAATGTACTCACGTATCGCCGGTACCGGCAGTTATCTGCCGAAGAAAATACTGACCAACGAGGATCTGGAAAGGCTCGTCGACACCAGCGATGAATGGATCCGCACGCGCACCGGGATCGAGCAGCGGCACGTCGCGGCGGAAGGCGAGACCACGACCGACCTCGCGGAGCACGCAGCGCGGCGCGCAATCCTGGATGCGGGGGTCACCGCCGCAGATATCGATCTGATCTGCGTGGGTACGACGACGCCGGACCTGGTGTTTCCCAACGTGGGGACCCTGCTGCAGGATCGCTTGGGAATTCACGGCTGCCCGGCATTCAGCTTGGAAGCGGCCTGCACCGGATTCGTCTATGCGCTCAGCGTCGCGGATAAATTTGTCCGGCAGGGCGAGTCGAAGTGCGCCCTGGTCGTGGGCGCTGAGACGCTGACGCGAATCGTCGACTGGAACGATCGCGGCACCTGCGTGCTGTTCGCGGACGGCGCCGGCGCCGTGGTGCTGACTCCATCGAGCGAGCCCGGCATCATCAGCACGCGGCTGCATTCGGACGGCAAATACAAGGATCTCCTCCTGTATCCGGACGGCGTTTCCAAGGGTTTCGATCTGGTGCGCCAGGGCAAGGCCGGCGTGCAGATGAAGGGCAACGAAGTCTACAAAGTGGCGGTCAATACTCTGGGACAATTGGTGACGGAGACCCTGAGCGTCAACGGCATCGACAAGGACCAGCTCGACTGGCTGATCCCGCATCAGGCGAATATCCGCATCATCGAGGCGATTGCCAAGCGGCTCGATCTGCCGATGGAGAAAGTCATAGTGACCATCGCCACTCAGGGCAACACGTCGGCCGCGTCGGTGCCCTTGGCGCTCGATACGGGGATTCGCGACGGCCGAGTGAAGCGCGGCCAGCTTCTGTTGCTCGAGGCATTCGGCGGCGGATTCACCTGGGGGTCGGCTCTCATTCGCTATTGACAGGCGGCAACGACACTCGATGAGAACGATTCTCTGGCTCTTGATTCTGGCAGCGGCGCCACCGGCACCGGCACAGATTTTTCCGCTGAAACCCGCTCAAGATGTCATCGGCGAACCCGGACAGATCGAGGCTGTGCAGCAGGACACCTTGCCGGACATCGCGCGGCAATATCATTTGGGATTCGACGAAATCATCGCTGCCAATCCCGGCGTCGACATCTGGTTGCCCGGCGCCGGGCAGCTGATCCAGCTTCCCTCCGAGCACCTGCTGCCGGACGTGCCGCGCCAAGGCATCGTGGTCAATCTGCCGGACGGGCGCCTGTACTACTTCCGGACCGATCCGAAACTCGGTGCGGTTGTCGAGACTCACCCCATCAGCGTCGGCCAAATGGATTGGAAGACGCCGTTGGGAGTGACGAAAATCGTTCAGATGCAGAAACTGCCGACCTGGTACCCGCCCAAATCGGTGCGTGCGAAACATCTGCAGGACGGCGATGTGCTACCCGAATCGATTCCGCCGGGACCCGACAATCCGCTCGGTGAGTATGCATTGCGGTTGGGAATTCCCGGCGGTTCCTACTTGATCCACGGCACCAACAAGCCGGTGGGAGTGGGAATGCAGATTACCCACGGCTGCATTCGCCTGTATCCGGAAGACATTCAGTTTCTGTTCGGCGAGGTGAAAGTCGGCATGAGCGTGCGCATCGTCAATCAGCGCATCAAGACGGGCTGGTTGAATGGGGCTCTGTATCTGGAGGTTCATCATCCGCTGGACGGCACGGATCCGAAGGACGTCGAGGACGCGACGGCGCTGACCCGCACCCTCGTGGCCGTCACCGCCCGGCACCGGGTCAGCATCGACTGGGATAGGGCCGAGCGGGTTTTCGAGCAAGCGACAGGCGCCCCGACGCGTATATCGACCGCAAGTCTAACGGTTCAGGGGCCCGCTGCTGCGTCCGCCGTATCTGGCGGCCATTGATCGTCGGTGCGTTCCCAGGTCTTGTCGGGATTGTAGAGCACGATCCGCTTGGCGATGTTGAGGCTATCGGGTCCCAGGTCCTTCTGGAACACGATTCCATTGTAATCGACCATAAACGTCTTCACGCCGGTCACCCGGTACTCGGCCGGAGTCGCTAGAAGCGCAAAGCCGCCGATCATGACTCCGCCGATCACATAGTCGAGTCGGCCTAAAGGCGCGGCAGCTCCTTGCCCCTTGAGAACCTTGAAATAGTAACCGTGGTAAGCCGATTTCCGGTCGAGCGTGTACCCTTCCTCGATCGCCCGGCCGGCCGCCACGCTGACCGAGCCTCCGGGCGAGCCGTCCGGGTTCTGCCAGTACAGCCCGTCATGTTTTCCCGGCGTGCTGATGATCCGCTGCGCGTACTGCCTGATGCCCGAGTCGTCATGGATTTCGGAAGCGTAGTCGTGCTGCGCCTCCACGAACCCCCGGCATACTTGTATTGCGTTCAGCTCGTTGGCCCCGATCCGTCTGATCAGGATCTCGGTGTGCCCTTCCCGAGTGCTGAACGTCCAACGGCCGGCCGTTTTCACGATCGGGACCGGGAGCGGCCATTGCCCTTCGCCCACGACCAGGGTCGCGCGGTTTGGGTTCTTTGAATTGATCAGGATGTCGTGCGATTTTTTAGCCGCATTCGCAAAGTTTTGAGCATTGTTCTTGTCTTCGACCGGGTCCGCCGATGATATGAAGTCTTCTCCGGCCGGGCCGAAGATGCCGAGCAAGGCGGGAACATCGTATTTTGCGGTCGCCTCGATGAGCGCATTGGCCGCATCCTCGGGTGTGGCGAATGAAGTCTGTTTCGCGGCTTTCGAGGAAGTCGGTTTCGCGGCCTGCGAGTTTGCAGGGGCAGTGGTCTGCGCATAGGAGGAGGACGCTGCAAAACTGACCGCCATCGCCAGCAACAGGCAAGAAATTCCGTGAACCGATGGGCTGGATTGTTTCATCTGGACTTATCTCCGGCGTCCGCCACCGCCACCGCCGCCCCTCATGCTCGAGCCGCCGCGCGAGCTGCTGGCCCGTGCTGAGCTGCCGCTGTTTGAGCCGCCGAAGGCGCTACGATTGCTGGAGCTCGGAGACGACGGGACACTGCGATTGCCGACGTGATCGCCGCCGCCGGCACTTCCCCGGTTCCCCGCACTC
>DATLVV010000354.1:0-2668 GCA_035577165.1 Steroidobacteraceae bacterium
GCCAAAGACGAGAAGGGCCGCGAGACGGTGTACAGCTGTTTTGCCGGGGCGACGCTGCCGTGGCTGGCGCCGGTCGGCCGGCTCGACAAGGCCAGCGAGGGATTGCTGCTGTTCAGCAACGATCCCAAGTGGGCGGCCGGCATCACCGACCCTGAGCGGGGACCGCCGAAGACTTACCACGTGCAGATCGATCGCATCCCTGCGCAGGGGATGATGGCGAAGCTCGAGCGCGGGCTTCAGGTCGGGGGAGAGCACCTCAAGGTGCGGTCGGCGCGCATCCTGCGCAGCGGCGACAAGCATGCCTGGCTCGAGATCGTGCTGGACGAGGGCCGCAATCGGCACATCCGCCGCTTGCTGGAGGCGCTCGACGTGTCGGTGCTGCGGCTGATCCGCGTGGCCATCGGCGCGCTGCCGCTCGGCGCACTGGCGAAAGGCCGCTGGCGCATGCTCAGCCAGCAGGAAATAGATTTGCTGGCGGGACCGCGGCGGGTCGCGCGGCCGCGGGGTCAGAAGGCCGCGGGGTAGGCGCCGCCGTCCAGCAGGATGTTCTGGCCGGTGAGGTAGGCGGCGTGCACGCTGCACATGAAAGCGCAGGTGTAGCCGAATTCCTCGGGAGTGCCGAAGCGTTTGGCCGGAATCTCGGCCATGGCGGCCGTGGCAAAGGTCGACTCAGGCTTGCCGGTTTGCTTGGCGGCGGCGATGAAGGCGGCGCGCAAACGCTGGGTGTCGAAGCTGCCCGGCAGCAGATTGTTGATGGTGACGTTCTTGTCGGCGAATTTGCGGGCGACCCCGGCGACGAAGGCGGTGAGGCCGGCACGGGCGGCACTCGATAGATCGAGTCCGGGCACAGGCATCTTGACGCTGATGGAGGTGATGTTGACGATGCGGCCAAAGCCGCGCGCCGCCATCGGACCGATGACTTTTTGAATGAGTTCGATGGGGGACACCATGTTCATGGTGACGCCGGTGAGCATGGCCTGCCGATCCAATTCGCGAAAGTCGCGAAACGGCGGGCCGCCGTTGTTGTTGATGAGTATGTCGGGCGCGGGGCAGGCCGCGAGCAGCGCCGCCTGTCCCTCGGGGGTGGAGACGTCGGCGATCACGGCCGTGACCTCGACCCCGGTGGCCTGGCGAATCTCATCGGCGGTTTGCTCGAGCAGGGCGCGGTTGCGTCCGTTGATGACCAGCGAAACGCCGGCCTCGGCGAGCGCGCGCGCACAGCCCTTGCCGAGTCCCTGGCTCGATGCACAGAGGATGGCGGTGCGTCCGCGAATTCCTAGATCCATGCCGTCTCCCATTCGAACATTTGTCAGATTTACAATACGACCCTCGCGCGTGCAATGACCGCGACTCGATCGTTTAGCCGGTATAGGCTAGCACCACAAGCTACTCGATGGAGCGACTATGGCGATCCAACGCATTCAGACCGGCCCGCGGATGTCGCAGGCAGTCATCCACAACAAGACGGTGTACCTGGCGGGGCAGGTTGCCGCCGGCGCGACCGTGACCATTCAGGCGCGGGAAATCCTCGCGGGGATTGATGCGCTGCTCAAGGAGGCGAACACCGACAAGAGCCACTTGTTGTCGGCGACCATCTGGCTCACCGACATGGCGACCTTCGCGGAAATGAACGCGGTGTGGCAGGCCTGGGTGGTGCCGGGCTCGACCCCGGCGCGCGCCACGGTGATGAGTTCGCATCTGGCGTCCATCGAATTCAAGATCGAGATTGCGGTGGTGGCTGCGCAACCTTGAGACGCCGGGATTGATGCAACCGACTCTCACACTCCCCGCATGCTCGAACTGCAAAACATTTCCAAGACCTTCGAGGACCGGACGGTTCTCGATGATGTGAGCCTGCTCGTTCCCAAGGGGGCGACGCACGCGCTGATCGGGTCGAGCGGCTCGGGCAAGACCACGCTGCTGCGCATCACCCTGGGCTTGATTCCCTTCGACCGCGGCTACGTCAAGATCAACGATCAGGCGCTGCTGTCGTTCACCCAGGTCGAGTGGGCCGACCGCATCGGCTACGTGCCGCAGGACGGCGGACTGTTTCCGCACATCTCGGGCATGAACAATGTGGCCTTGATCGCGAAGCTGCGGGGTTGGCGCAGGGCGCAAATCGAGGCTCGGGTGGAGGAGCTGCGCAAGATCGTGGATCTGGATCCGGAGGTCCTGACGCGTTTTCCGCGTGAGATGAGCGGCGGCCAGAAGCAGCGGGTGTCGATCATGCGGGCCGCGATGATGAATCCGGCGGTGATGCTGCTCGACGAACCGATGGCCGCGCTCGATCCCTTGATCCGGCGCAGCGTGCAGCAGGAATTGAAATCCATTTTTCAACGCTTGGACAAGACGGTGCTGTTGGTCACCCACGATCTCGGCGAGGCGGTGTTTCTCGCCGAGCAGTTGACCATGCTGCACGAGGGCAGAGTGGTGCAATCCGGGAGCTACCGCGATTTGCTGCTGAGTCCCGCGAATCCCTTCGTCAGTCAGTTCATCAATGCGCAGCGCACCTTGAGCGAGGCGGGTGAGCTGCAATGAGGCGCACGGCGATCGCGGTGCTGCTGATGGCGGGCCTCATGCCGGCCGCCGTTATCGCCCGCGACGGCATCGTGATCGGCGGCAAGATTTTCACCGAGAGCTATGTGCTCGGCGAGATGGCGGCGCAGAC
>DATLVV010000355.1:0-7284 GCA_035577165.1 Steroidobacteraceae bacterium
TGCTTCCGGCATATTCCGGATACCCGGCGATCAGGGTGATGCCGCGAACCTCCTGCTTCAGGCGCTCCAGCGAGCGCCCCACCTGCAGGCGCATGCCCGAGTGAAACAAGAGATCTTCCGGTGGGTAGCCCGATACCGCGAGTTCGGGCACCAGCACCACGTCCGCGCGATGTTGATCGCGCGCGGCAACCGCCGCCGCCACGATGCGCGAGGTGTTGCCGTCGACGTCGCCGACGACCAAATTGAGTTGCGCCATGACACAGCGCAGCTGCCGCGGATCGGTCAACAGAATCTCCTATTTCGCATTGAGACGCTTCGCGATCGCCGCGCCCATGTCCGCGGGCGAATGCACCGTCGTGACTCCCGCCGCCTCGAGCGCCGCGAATTTGGCCGCCGCCGTGCCCTGGCCGCCGGCGACGATGGCGCCCGCATGACCCATGCGCTTGCCGGCGGGCGCCGCCACCCCGGCGATGTAGGCGACCACGGGTTTGCTCACGTTCTTGGTGATGTAGGCGGCCGCGGCTTCCTCATCGCTTCCGCCGATCTCGCCCACCATGACGATGCCATCGGTCTGGCCGTCCGACTCGAACAACGCCAGCACATCGATGAAGTTCATGCCGCGCACCGGATCGCCGCCGATGCCGACGCAGGTGCTCTGGCCCAGCCCGTTGTTGGTGGTCTGGAACACCGCCTCATAGGTCAGCGTTCCCGACCGCGAAACGATGCCCACCCGCCCCTTTTTGTGAATGAACCCCGGCATGATGCCGATCTTGCATTCTCCGGGCGTGATGATACCCGGGCAGTTCGGGCCGATGAGGCGAGTCTGGTAGGTCGCCAACGTCGCCTTGACGCGCACCATGTCGTTCACCGGAATCCCTTCGGTGATGCACACGATGAGTTCCACGCCGGCATCTGCCGCTTCGAGGATCGCATCGGCCGCAAACGGCGCCGGCACATAGATCACGCTCACCGTGGCACCGGTGCGCGCCACCGCCTCCCGGGCGGTATCGAACACCGGCAGCCCCAAGTGCTGCTCCCCGCCCCGCCCCGGAGTCACGCCGCCGACGAGCTTGGTGCCGTAGGCCAGGGCCTGCTCGGAATGGAAGGTGCCCTGCTTGCCCGTGAACCCCTGGCAAATGACCGGGGTGTTCTTGTTGACCAGAATACTCATGAGTGGGCTCCCGCCAGGCTCACGGCCTTGGTCGCCGCGTCGGTGAGATCACGCGCCGCCGTGATGGCCAGGCCGCTTTTCGCCAGCATTTGCCGCGCCAGGTCCGCATTGGTGCCTTCCAGGCGCACGATGACCGGCATTTTCACCCCCACTTCTTTGACTGCCGCGATGATGCCCTCGGCTATCATGTCGCAGCGGACGATGCCGCCGAAAATATTGATCAGAATCGTGCTGACCTTGGGGTTCGACAAGATCAGTTTGAACGCGGTGCTGACCCGCTCCTTGGTGGCGCCGCCGCCCACGTCCAGGAAGTTCGCGGGCTTGCCGCCGTGCAATTGGATCAGGTCCATGGTCGCCATGGCGAGCCCCGCGCCGTTCACCATGCAGGCGATATTGCCGTCGAGCGACACATAGTTGAGTTCATGTTCCGCCGCCTTGCGCTCCATCGGGTCCTCTTGCGAGTCATCCCGCAGGGCCGCCAGATCCTTGTGCCGGAACAGCGCGTTGTCTTCGATGTTGATCTTGGCATCCAGCGCCACGAGGTCGCCGCTGTCGGTGACGATGAGGGGGTTGACCTCCACCAGGCCGGCATCGCGTTCCAGATACAGCCGGTAGAGCGCGTGCGCAATCTTGCCGAATTGCCCGATCTGCGCGCCGCTCATACCCAGACCGAACGCCAGCTGCCGGGTCTGAAAGTCCTGCAGACCCGCGGTGGGATGAATGTTGACCCGGATGATCTTCTCCGGCGTGCGCGCCGCGACCTCCTCGATATCCATGCCGCCGGCCGCGGAAGCGACGAAAGCAATGCGCGAAACTTCGCGATTCAGCACCAAGCTGAGGTAAATCTCGCGCGCAATCTTCGACCCCGATTCCACATAGACCTGATGCACGGGCAGGCCTTCGGGCCCGGTTTGATGCGTCACCAGCGTGGTGCCGAGCATGGCCTTCGCCGCCGTGCGCACCGCGTCCAAGTCCTTGGCCACCTTGACGCCACCCGCCTTGCCGCGGCCGCCCGCGTGCACCTGGGCCTTGACCACCCACAGGGAACCGCCCAATTTTTGGGCCGCTGCCACTGCCGCCTGCGGCGAATCGGCCGCCTCGCCCCTCGGGATGGGGATGGCGTACTCGGCAAACAGCCGCTTCGCTTGATACTCATGCAGATTCATGCAGCTTCCTTCAATGCCATTGACCGCGTAAGGCGCGCTATTCTGAATTAAGCTTAAGGCCGGCGCAAAGCCGTCCCAAGGACAACAAGTGAACCGCCCCGTCGAACGCAGCATCGATTCCGAGTCCGCACTGAATTGGCGCGTGCTCGGTCTGCTCAATTTGTACCGGGTGCTGGCGCCCCTGGTTCTGCTGGCACTGTACCCCCTCGGGAGCGCGCGCGGCTTCCCCATCGAATCCGCCCAATTGTTCTTTGGCACCACCTCGGCCTACCTGTGCTTCGGACTTGGCAACACCGTTCTGGTGCGCCGGCGCCTGGCCAGCGTCTACGTACAAACGCTGCTGCAGGCAACGGTGGATCTGTCGCTGCTGCTGCTGCTGTTGCATGCCTGCGGCGGCATTTCCGGGGGTTTGGGGCTGCTGCTGCTGCTCCCCGTCGGCGCGCTTGCCTTCCTGCTGCCGCCGCGCAGTGCCTTGTTTCTGGCTGCGCTCGCCGCGATTGCAGTGCTGGCCGACACCATCTGGCAGCAGTTGAGCGGTCAAGCCGATATCGTCTCCTACGCGACCGCGGGTCTGCTGGGAATCGTGCTGTTCGCCCTGGCGGCGGCCGCGAGTTTCGTTGCCAGCCGCATGCGCGAAAGCGAAGACTTGGTGCGCCAGAGGGACATCGATCTGGCCAATCTTGCCGAACTCTCCCAGTACATCGTGCAGCATCTGCGCGAGAGCCTGCTGGTGGTCGACGCGGCCGACAAAGTCAGGCTCATCAATGAATCGGCCGCAGAAATTCTGGGCGACGAGCATGCCGTGCCCGGGGCGTTGGTCGGCGAGGTATCACCGCGTCTGCTCTATTCGCTGACCACTTGGCGCCAGAATGCCGGAAGTGAGCATTCCCCCTCGAGTTTCGTGGCCGCCGACGGCAGCCGGGTGATACAACCGCACTTCGCCCCGCTCGGCGGCGTTTCACCGGGTCCCACGCTGATCTTCCTCGAAGACACCAGTCTCATGGCCGAACGCGTGCAGCAGGGCAAGCTCGCGGCTCTCGGCCGGCTGTCGGCCAGCATTGCGCATGAAATTCGCAATCCCGTGGGCGCCATGAGCCACGCGGGCCAACTGCTCGCGGAGAGTCCCGGCTTCGGGCCCGACGAGCGCCGGCTGACCGACATCATCCGCAGCAATTCCGAGCGGGTCAGCACCATCATCAACAATGTGCTGCAACTATCGCGCCGCGAAGCCACCAAGCCCACGCGCCTGTCGCTCGGCGACTGGGTCGAGGATTTTCTCGATGAATTCTGCGAGACCATGCAGGTGCCGAGATCACGGATCGCCTTCATCGAGGAGGCTGACGACCTGGAAGTGCGTATCGATCCCAGCCACCTGCATCAAGTGGTGTGGAATCTCTGTGATAACGCCATCAAGTACGGCGAGGCCCGCTCGGGGCTCAGCGTCGAGATCAAGCTCGGCCGGTTGAACCCCAGTTATCGCCCATTTCTCGAAGTGGCGGATCGCGGGCCGGGGATCGAGCCCCAGGCGGTGGACCGCATATTCGAACCGTTCTTTACCGGCCGCAAGGGCGGCACCGGGCTCGGGTTGTTCATTGCGCGTGAACTGTGCCAGCTCAACCGCGCTATTCTGCTGTACGAGCCGCGCGGCGGCGATGGCAGCATTTTCAGAATCGTCTTCAGCGATCCACAGCGCTGGGAGGAATAGGCAACGTGACGAAAAAAACGGCCCTCATATTCGGCATTTCCGGGCAAGACGGTGCCTATCTGGCGCATATGCTCCTGTCGAGGGGCTATAGCGTTCATGGGGCCTCACGCGATGCGGAGGCATTGCGTTTCGGCAATCTGACGCGCTTAGGAATCAAGGACCAGGTAGAACTGCATTCCGCTTCGCTGTCGGATTTTCGCAGCACATTGTCGATCTTGACGATGGTGGAACCGGATGAAATCTATAATTTGGCGGGCCAATCCTCCGTCGCGCTATCGTTCAATCAGCCGGTCGAAACTTTTGAAAGCGTTACCGTCGGCACGCTGAATATCCTGGAGTGTATCCGTTACGTAAAACTTCCCCTGCGCATGTTCAACGCGATATCGAGTGAGTGCTTTGGTGATACCAGGGAGCCTGCGAACGAGGAGACTCCGTTTCGTCCTTGCAGCCCCTACGCGATGGCGAAGTCCGCTGCGTTCTGGGCGGTCAAGACCTATCGGGACGCGTACGGACTACAGGTATGTTCGGGGATCCTGTCGAATCACGAGTCGCCCATTCGCCCCGAAAGATTCGTCTGCAAAAAAATTGTCGCGGCGGCGGTTCGAATCGCGAACGGAAGTAAAGAGAGACTCACATTGGGAAATGTATCGATCCAGCGTGATTGGGGTCTCGCGTCCGAATATGCCGACGCCATGTGGCGCATCCTGCAACGGGATTCGATCGAAGACTTCATCATTGCCACGGGCGAGACGTGCACGCTCGGCGACCTGATGGAGGCGGCATTCGAGTCTGTGGGGCTCGACGTCAACGATCATGTTACGACGGACGACTCATTGCTGCGCCCGCTCGACGTAACCGTCAGCAGGCTCGACCCCAGAAAGGCTCGCGATAAACTCGGTTGGGTGGCGCGAATCAAAGGCCGGCGCCTGGCCGAGTTGCTGGTCAAGTGTGAACGGGAGAATTCAATCGGCCCGATGCCGTGGACTCCCAGCGGCTGAGCCCGGCGTCTCAGCCGCGCTGCTGCCAGGCAGCACGCAATAGTGCCTCGAAATTCGCCGCAAACCGCTTCTCATCGCGCAGCGACGAATACTCGAAGCGGGCACGCAACGATGCTCGCAATTGCTCGAGACGCGACAGGTCGCTTCCGAGCGCAACTGCAATTTCAACGTATTCGTCCGGCGTGGATGCTGCCAGCTCGCCCAATCCCAGCGCACTAAGAATGCTCAGGCCGCTGCGCGAGATCCCGTTGCGGCCGTACAGAGAAACCACCGGCACGCCGACATAGAGCGACTCGCAGGTCGTCGTGACACCGTTGTAGGGGTAGCTGTCCAATGCAATGTCGACTCCCGCAAATTGCTGCCCATAGGGCGGATCGTTGGCATAGAGCACACACTCGAGGCGCTCCGGGGCCACCCCCGATTGGCCGAATAGGGCCGTGATCTCGGCCGCGCGTTGCGCGCTGCGAACACGGGTCAAGCGCAGGCGTGAAGTCGGCAATTTGACGAGGATCTGCACCCAGCAGGCCAGCATCGTGTCGCTGGCCTTGGTCAGGTTGTTGAAACCGCCAAACGTAACGAAACCGGCCTTGCGCGCGGGCGACGCACCCGGCGCCGCCCGCGTCCCGTAGGGCCGAAAGCACCACTGTGAGTCGGGCAGTCGCAGCAGACGCTCGCAGTGCCATTCGTCGGCAGGCACCGGTGGATCGGTAACGGCATCGGTAATGCGAAAATCCATGGTCGTGAGACCGGTCGAGGCGGGATAGCCCAGATAACTGACTTGCACGGGTGCGGCACGCCGCGCGAAAACCGCCAGCCGGTTGGCCGCAGTGTGTCCCGAGAGATCGACGAGAATGTCGATCCGGTCGGTACGCACCAGCTCGATCAATGCATCGTCGGTCAGCCGCCACACATCGCGCCACTCATCGGCATATGTACGCAGGCGCGCGGTCACCCCGTCTTGAAGGTGAGAATTGCTGTACAACACATATGCAAATGCGCCGCGATCGCGGGCGCTCAGGATCGGCTCGAAGAAGTGCGCCACGGAGTGGGTTCGAAAATCGCCGGAGATGAATCCAACGCGCAATGCTTCCGTTCGGTCGGTAATGGAGCGCACGCTGGGAGCCGCCGACGCGGGATGCTCCAGAGTGAAACGCGCCCCCCACTCGCGGATAGCCGCAATGATCTCTTCGGGACCGAACCGATCCGAACTGTGCAGCGCCATGATGTGACTGGACTGCGCCTGCAGATACGAGGGATTGAGGCCGCAAGCGGCGCGCAGCTCCCCAATGGCCGCATCAATATATCCGCGCGACAGCTGGTTGAGCCCAAGATTATAGCGGATCACATGGTCGCTCGGATTCAGATCCCGGGCGTGCTCGTAGTGGGCGACGGCGGCATCGAGTTCCCCCATCTCGCTGGCGACATTGCCCAGCATGAACCAGGGCACGGGGGAATTCGGTTCGAGTTTGGCGGCACCTTCAAAATAGGGCCGCGCTGCTGCCGTGCCGACCTGTTGCCGCTGCCGCAAGCCTTCGTTGATCAGTTCCCCCGCACTAGGTGCGGGCGCGGCATTTGCTGCGGCGGGAGCCATGTCGGTTGTGACACCCGCAGCGGTAGCGCCGGTCGCAGGGACTGTCCCCGACGTCTGCGAGGGATCGATCGTTTTGTTCCTGAAAAACGTCGAACAGACACTTCGCAAAAGCCGTCCGAGCGCTCCGCCGGGTTCTCGCATATGCGAAGAATAGCAGCGTCGGCAGCGGCACGTCATCCACGGAAAGCGTTTGAATTGCCTTCGCGACTTAGAACACAAAGTACTGCCGCAATAATGTGCAATACTAATCGAATCTACATTTTGCGCTTGCACCCATTCGCCGGTACCCCGCCTGTTCTTCGCACTGGGAGTGATTTGAAGTTGATGCAGCGGATCACTAGGTTGATCATAAAACGACGTCAGGAGGCCGATACTCAACGATTGGGGGCGCAGGACCTGGAGCGATTGGAGTCGATGTTCGCGGCCATGAATTCCGGGGACAGCCGCGCACGCCCTTCCAAGTATTGGATTGAACTAAATCGGATGAATCTGGCTCAGCTGCAGCAGCACGGCTATGAAAACTTCAAGCGTACGATTGCCCTCAACTATTTCACATTTGTGCGCATCTTGCCCTGGGATTCACAGATCATTTTTCTCCTTCGCCACTTGCCGCTGCCGGTGAGTTTTGACTGCTTGTGGCGCGCTTTCTCGGC
>DATLVV010000356.1:0-7356 GCA_035577165.1 Steroidobacteraceae bacterium
GTGGTGGGCGCGTGGAAACCATAGTCCAGCAGCCGCTTGGCCACGTCCATTGCCGTGATCTGGTAGAGCCGGTTTTCCCGCTTCAAGGTGATGATGAACTCATGGCTGGCGCGGCGCGTGGGATACGCTGCCTCGAAGCCGGCTGCCTGCAGCCGCTTCATCAGATAGTTCGCGTTGAGCGTGGCGAATTCCGCCACGCGCACCATGCCTTCCCGGCCCAACAAACGCATATAAATATAGGCACGCAGATTGACGCCGGCATTGCCCATGAATCCGGACAGACGTCCGATGGACTGCGGCAGGTCGCGCTCGGTCAGCCAACGAAAGCGCGCGCCGTCCTTGCCGACCATCGGTATCGGCAAGAATGGCAGCAAGCGCGCGCCGACGCCGACCGCACCGGAACCCGGGCCTCCGCCGCCGTGCGGCGTCGAAAAGGTCTTGTGCAGATTCATGTGGATGACGTCGAAGCCCATGTCGCCCGGCCGTACCTTGCCCAGAATGGCGTTCAGATTGGCGCCGTCGTAGTAAAGAAGCCCGCCCGCCTCATGCACGATGCGGGCGACCTCGGTGATCTCGCACTCGAATACGCCCAGAGTGGACGGGTTCGTCAACATGATGCCGGCCGTTGCAGGGCCCACCGCGGCCTTCAATGCGTCGATGTCGACGTCGCCGTTCGCATCGCACGGGATTTCCTTGACCGTGCAACCACACATGGCGGCGGTGGCGGGATTGGTGCCGTGGGCGGCCTGCGGCACGATGATTTCCGTGCGCCCCAGATCATTTCGCGCGCGATGGTAGGCACGGATCATGGCGACCCCGGCAAACTCGCCCTGTGCGCCGGCCATGGGAGTGAGGCTCACGGCCTGCATGCCGGTGATTTCCCGCAGCATCTCTTGCAGCTCGTACATGCAGGCCAGGAACCCTTGCGGCTCGGGTCCGAGCGGGTGGCGCCCAAGAAATTCCGGCAGCATGGCGAAGCTGTTGCATGCCTTGGGGTTGTATTTCATGGTGCATGAACCCAAGGGATAGAAATGAGTATCGATCGAAAAATTCATCTGCGAAAGCCGCGTGAAATGGCGCACCACCTGCAGTTCGGATACCTCGGGCAGCGCGGGCGGCACCGCGCGGCGTAAATGTTCGGGGACTTGGGCGGTGCCCGAAACCCGCGGCGGGTATTGGGTGACGGCGCCGCGACCCGGCTTGCTCAGTTCGAATATCAGCGGTTCTCTCGCTTGCAAATCAGCCATTGTCATTCCCCCGAGGATTACTCAGACAGGCTCCTAAGCCGCGGCGCGTGACGGATTCATGATGTCGGCCAGGGCGCCGGCATACGAGTCGATGTCCATCGCCAGTTTGGTTTCGGTCGCGCAGACCAGAAGGGCCGGCCCTAATTCCGGATAGCGCTCCGTGAGGTCGAGCCCGCCCAGGATTCCGCGCCGCGCGAGCCCGGCAAGAACCGGCGCCACCGGACGGTCCAGGACCAACACCGCTTCATGAAAGCGCGGCGCCGAAAAGGCGGCTTTGACCCCCGCAATCCTCGTCAGCGACGCCACCAGATCGGCGGTCCGCTGCACACTGGCGGCCGCCACCCGCTGCAATCCGGCGGCGCCCAACAGCGACATGTAAATGGTCGCCGCGGTCACCAGCAGACCCTGATTGGTGCAGATGTTCGAAGTCGCCTTGCTGCGTCGAATATGCTGCTCGCGAGCCTGCAGCGTCAGACTGAATCCCGGACGCCCGTCCACATCGACGGTTCGTCCCACGATCCGGCCAGGCATCTGCCGCACGTACTGCATGCGCGTCGCCATGAATCCAAAGTACGGTCCGCCCGCCGACAGCGGCACACCCAACGGCTGTCCTTCGCCGCAGACTATGTCGGCACCTTGATGACCGTCGACGCGCGCGCCCCACTGACCCGGCGCCTTGAGCATGGCCAGCGAAATGGGATTGACCACCGCAATCACCAGGATCTTGTTCTGATGGGCCCAATCCGTCAGCTCATCGACTTCTTCCAGGCTGCCGAAGAAGTTCGGCTGCTGCACCACCAAGGCGGTCACGTCCTGGCCGCTGTACGGCCGCAGGGTCTCGAGCAGGGTACGCCCCGCGCCGCGATCGAAATCCACGTGTTCAAAAATGATGCCCTGATTGCCGGCGATCGATTGCGCCACCTGCGCATAGGTGGGGTTTACGGTCCGCGGCAGAAGAATGCGCCGCAAGGTCGCGGCCCGATTGGTCCGAACCGCCATCAAACAGGCTTCCGCCAGAGCGGAGGCGCCGTCGTACAGTGAGGCGTTCGATACTTCCATCCCCGTCAGGGCGCACATCATTGATTGGTACTCGTAGATCAATTGCAATGTGCCCTGACTGGCCTCCGCCTGGTACGGCGTGTATGCGGAATAGAATTCGCCGCGCGTCGTGATTGCCCACACCGGCGCCGGAATGTGGTGCTCGTAGGCGCCCGCGCCGATGAAATTCAACGGCCGGCCGTCGCTCGCTGCACGGTCGGACATCAGGCGGCCCAGTTCCATTTCACCGATCGCGGACGGCACACCCAGTGTACCGGCGCGCAGTTCGGCGGGAATTTCATCGAACAGGTCGTCGATGGTTTTCGCGCCGATCACCTCGAGCATGCGGGCAATGTCATCGGCGGTGTGCGGAATGAATGCCATGTCGCAGACTCCTTATTTGGTCTCGTCCGCCAGAAATTTTGCGTACTCCGCGGCGCTCATGAGCGAGGCCTCCTCGAGCGGTGAGGTCGTCTGCACGCGGAACAGCCATCCCGCGCCATAGGGGTCCTGGTTGAGCAGCTCGGGCTGGGTTGCCAGCGCCGCATTGCTGGCCGTTACCTGGCCGTTGACCGGACTGTAGACATCGGATGCCGCCTTGACCGATTCGACCACTGCGCAAGCCTCGCCCGCGCGCACGCTGCGGCCCACTTCCGGCACTTCGACGAACACCAGATCGCCGAGCGCACCCTGCGCGTGATCGGAAATTCCGATCTCTGCCGAACCGTTCTGCCCTGAGCGCACCCATTCGTGGCTCTTGGTGTATCGCAAATCACTCGGTATGTTGCTCAAAGTAAATCCCCTGTGGCTAAACCGGAATCAAGGCCTTCCCGTGGCGCACGAACGGCGGCTTGACGATGCTCGCGGTGTGCAGCTTGCCGCGAATCTCCACTTGCACGCCGGCAGCGGCGGTTTTCGGCACGCGCGCCAGTGCAATGGAACGATTCAAGGTGGGAGAGAAGGTCCCGCTGGTGACTTCACCGGCGGGCACGATTTTCTGATGGCTGCGCAACACGCCGCGCTCGTCGAGCAGCAGGCCGACGAGCTCGAGGTGGCCGGCGCTGCGCAGTTCTTCCAGCGCCCGTCGCCCGACGAAATTGCGGCCGGCAGGATCGAACGCCACCGTCCAAGCCAGCCCCGATTCCAAGGGATGATGATTTTCATCCATGTCGTTGCCGTACAGATTCATGCCGGCTTCCAGGCGCAGCGTGTCTCGCGCGCCCAGGCCGGCGGGTTTGACGCCTTGCGCTCGCAGTGCCGTCCATGCCGCGGCGGCGTCGGCCGCCGGCAGCATCACCTCGAATCCATCCTCACCGGTATAACCGGTGCGCGCAATGAACCAAGAGCCGGCTTGCGCACCGAAAAATGGCGCCAATGCAAGTGCCGTGGCGCGCTCGGCCGGCGCCATGAGCGCCGTCGTCTTGTCGCGGGCCGTCGGGCCCTGGATCGCGATCATGGCCAGGTCGCGTCGCTCGACCACGCTCACGGCAAGAGGCCCGGCATGCGCGCGAATCCAGGCCAGATCCTTGTCGCGCGTGCCGGCGTTGACCACCAGGCGAAACTGGGTGTCCGACAGGAGATAGACGATCAGATCGTCGATGACGCCGCCGTTGGGCAGCAGCATGCAGGAGTACAGCGCCTTGCCGGGTGCTTTCAACCGGCCGACATCATTGGCCAGCAAGCCCTGTAAGAACTCACGAACCCGATCGCCGCTCAAATCGACCACACCCATGTGCGAGACGTCGAACATGCCCGCATCGCGGCGCACCGCATGGTGTTCTTCGATTTGCGAACCATAGTGCAGCGGCATTTCCCAGCCGCCGAAATCCACTATTTTTGCACCCTCGAGAATGTGGGTGTCATGGAGCACGGTCTTCAGACCCATCGCAACCTCACGGCGAAAGAACATAGAGACACAAGCACCGGCGTGCCTTGCCCCTCTGTCCTTTGGACCTGAGAGATCGCAGCGCGTTGAGTTGCGCTACTCCCCTTCGGTGGATCGCCCTTGGCAGCGCGACCGCTCTCCAGAGATCGCGAGAGTCTGCCGTTCGTGTGCCTGAGCGTTTCCGGGCGGTTGCGCCTTCGGCGGTCCTGTTCGCAAGGACTCTCTCCAGACAGCTCTTATCGCGATAGCGGCATGATACACCAACTGCGCGCCAGGAGCCTGTGAGCGTTCCGCGTGGCCGCCTAGCCGCCCGATTTCTTCGCCGGCCATCCCAGTTTGCCCAGCTCCGCAACTATCACGTCGCGATGATCGCCCTGAATTTCGATGACCCCTGCGCGCACGGTGCCCCCGCAGCCGCAGCGCTTCTTGAGCCGGGTGGCCAAGGATTCAATGTCGGAGAGCGACAGCGGCAATCCGCTGACCGTGGTAACACCCTTGCCTGCCCTTCCCTTGACCTCCCTGCCCACGCGCACAGCCGCGGGCTTGGCGGCCCCGGGAGATCCCTTCGGGCATACGCATTCACGCACCGCCCTGCGGCAATTCGGACACAGACTCCCCACGCCGGTCGAATAAACGATTCTGTCGGTCATTCCCGTATTATGCCGATTGACATTTCGCAGGGACAACCCATGAGCTTCATTGAACCTGTGTCGTTGCGCGGACAGCACGTCTCGCTCGTGCCGCTCGAGCTCAAGCATCACGACGATCTGGTCGAGGCCGTCAAGGACGGCGAGCTGTGGAGCCTGTGGTACACCAGCGTTCCCGAACCGGACAAGATGCGCGCCGAAATTGAGCGGCGCCTGGGATTGCAGCGGCAGGGCTCGATGCTGCCATTCGCCGTCATCGAAAAATCCACCGGCATGGCGGTCGGCATGACCACATTCATGAACATCGATGCGGCCAATCGGCACGTGGAAATCGGCTCCACATGGTATCGAAAGCGCGTGCAGCGCAGCGGCTTGAACACCGAGTGCAAGCTGCTGCTTTTGACGCATGCGTTCGAACGCCTGAGCTGCATCGCCGTGGAGTTCCGCACCCATTCCTTCAATCAGCAAAGCCGCGCTGCCATCGAGCGTTTGGGCGCGAAATTGGACGGGGTGCTGCGGCAACACCAGATCGGCCGCAACGGCACTCTGCGCGATACCTGCGCCTACAGCATTCTCGACCGCGAGTGGCCGACGGTGAAGGCGCATCTCATGCACCGGCTGAGCCGATCCTAGGAGCCCGGGCGGCAGACGGCCACCCGTGGCGGCGGGCGTGCAACTTTTCCGGGCCGGCCGTGTTTTAGCTTTAAACGAACACACTCCAGTGCAACATCCATCCACCGGGCCCGACCGCTCCACCGAGTTCACGACCTTTATGCGTGCGTATCAGGATATGGTTTTCTCGACCGCGGCCCGCCTGACCGGCAATGATGGGCAGGCGGAGGACATAGCGCAGGAGGTCTTCTTGAGAGCCTACCAGCACTTCGAGCAGCTCAGCGCCAGCCCGACGGCCGGTGGTTGGCTCAAGACGGTGACCACCAACTTGACCCTCAATCATTTGACCCGCTATCGCAAACGCTGGCGATTGTTCTCGGAACTGCGGACGGAGGCCGATGACGAATCACCGGTACCGGAACCGGGGGCGCCGCAGCCGGATGGTCTGCTCGCAGACCTGAGCGCGGAGCAGCGGCGCGTGCTGATCGACGGCGCGTTGCGTCAACTGCCCGAGCATCAGCGTCTGCCGTTGGTGCTGTTTCACTTCGAGGATCTCTCGTATGAGGAGATCGCCGAAAAGCTCGGTGCTTCGCTCGCCAAGATCAAGACCGACATCCGGCGCGCCCGTGCCGCCCTGCTGCCCCACCTGCAATCCCGCGGAATCGACAATGAACGAATCTGACGACGAATTGGCGCGATCGCTCGGCCGCGTGCTGCATGAACTGCCCCTGCGCAGTGCGCCGGCAACACTCGAGGTTCGGGTGCTCGCCGAACTGGAACGGCGCGCCGCCTTCGCGTGGTGGCGCCGCAGTTTCTCGCACTGGCCGCTGCTGGCGCGCGCGGCCTTCCTGCTGGTCAGCGCGGCCCTGATCCGGCTGGCGCTGCTGGAAGGCGCCGTTGCCGTCGCCGGCGTTCGTTCGCTGCACCAGTCCGGGATGCTGTCCCCGTCCTGGGCGCAGGATGTGGGAGTGCTCGCGGCCACGGCCGGAAATCTGATCACGCTGCTGGCGCGTATCGTGCCTCCGGCCTGGGCCTATGCAGGCATCGCCGCAGCTACCCTGCTGTACGCCGTGTTGTTCGGCCTGGGCGCCGCGGTGTACCGCACTCTCTATCTTCAGCCTCACAATGGCAGGTAACGCAATCCCATGAATACATCCATGTTGCGCCGATACGTATCGCTGGCGATGGTGTCCGCGGCGGCACTGGCGCTGATCAGTTTGTTTGCGGCTTCGGGCACCCGGGCGGCAGAGCCGCCGGCCGCGCCCGAGACACCCGCCTCCGCGGCGCCCGCTCCTGACGAGTGGCCCGAACGCACCGAGGAGGAACATTCCCGCCACCATTGGCATGACCACCATGGAAGCGGCAACCACCAGGTCAACATCGGCCACGATTCGCATCTCGCGCAGGGGGAGACCGCCGAGGTGGTGGTATCGGTGTTCGGCTCCTCCACCAGTGAGGGCGAGGCCGGAAACGTCGTCTCCGTTCTCGGCGACACGCGGGTCACCGGCGAGGTAACGGAAAATGCGGTCGCCGTTCTTGGCAGCAACTACATCGACGGCAAGGTCGACGGCGACGCAGTCGCGGTGATGGGCGACATGGAACTCGGGCCGCATGCGGAGATCGGCGGCGATGTCGTGGCCGTCGGCGGCAATTTGCAGCGCGACCCCGCGGCCATCATCCACGGTAGTGTGCAAAACGTTCTCGGCGGCGAGTTCGGCAGCCTTCACTGGTTGCACACCTGGATCCGGCATTGCCTGCTCTACGGACGCCCGCTGGCCTTCGCCCCCGGCCTCGGCTGGGCCTGGGGATTGGCGCTTGCTTTCTTGGCGCTCTATGTAGGACTCGCGTTGTTGTTTCGGGAGGGTCTTTCTAGATGCGTACGGACATTCGAGACCCAACCGGGCCGGTCGATTCTGGCGGGGTTGAT
>DATLVV010000357.1:0-3869 GCA_035577165.1 Steroidobacteraceae bacterium
CCCCGCGAACGTTTGTACAAATCCAGCAAGTCCCTCGGCTCCTTGCAGCGATAGCCGAAGCGCACGCCGTCGAAGCGCGACAGATTGGAGGAGCATTCCGCCGGCGCGACCACATAGTAAGTCGGTACCGACAACGGCAGGTGCGGCAGGCTGACGTCGACGGTTTGCGCCCCGAGGCTTCTATAAACCTTCAATGCGTCATGGATCAGCGCGCTGTTGCGGGCTTCCAATCCTTCGAAGAACTCCCGCAGCAAGCCGATCTTCAGTCCCGCGAGAGGCTGATCCAACGCCGCGGAATAGTCGGGCACCGGGGTATCGATGCTGGTCGAATCTTGCGGATCGAACCCGGCCATGGCCTGTAGGACGATGGCCGCATCCGCCGCCGAGCGGGCCAGGACGCCCGCTTGGTCGAGACTCGACGCGAACGCAATCATGCCGAACCGCGACACGCGTCCATAGGTCGGTTTGACGCCGGTGACTCCGGTCAATGCCGCCGGCTGGCGAATCGAGCCGCCGGTATCCGTGCCGGTGGTATAGGCCGCCAGACGCGCCGCCGCCGCGGCCGCCGAGCCCCCGGAGGAGCCGCCGGGGACCTTGCTCAAGTCCCAGGGATTTTTGACGGGTCCGTAAAAGCTGGTTTCGTTGGAGGAGCCCATGGCGAACTCGTCCATATTGGCTTTGCCCAACATGACGGCGCCGGCGTCCTTGAGACGCGTCACCACGGTCGCGTCGTAGGGCGCAACGAAGTTGTCCAACATCCGCGAACCGCAGCTGGTGCGCACCCCGTCGGTACAGAAAATGTCTTTATGAATGAGAGGGATGCCGAGCAAGGGAGCCCGATCGCCGGCGGCTCGCCGGCGATCGGCAGCCGCCGCTTCGTTAAGCGCGTGGTCGGCGGTGAGGGTGATCACGGCGTTCAGAGCCGGGTTCAGCCGCTCGATCCGGCCGAGGAAATGCCGCGCGAGCTCGACACTCGAAATTTCGCCGGCAGTCAAGCTGCGGCCTAGCTCGCCGATAGACAGGTTATGAAGCATCGTCACTCAAGAATAGCAGGCCACAGCCCGTGAGTCGGCCCTACTCGATCACTCGCGGCACGACATACAGACCGGCTTGCACCGCCGGTGCATTGGCCTGGTATTTCTCGCGATGATCGCTCTCCGAGACCACATCGGCGCGCAGGCGCTGATGCTGACCATCGAGAGGATGCGCCATGGGCTGCACCGCATCGGTTTGCGCTCGCGACAAGTCGTCGACGAAATTGACGATGCTCGACAAGCTGGTCACGTAGACCGGCATTTCTTGTTCAGTGATCGAGAGGCGCGCGAGGTGCGCAATTTTCTCGACGTCTTGACGGGTAAGGTTCATAGGATTGGCCAAAAGTGCGTGCCATCTCACGCAAAATAAGCGTCCCGAATGATACACGTTACCTTGTGATATGTCGTGTCGGTTGTTACATTAGCCGATCTTTTTTTAACCCCATTTAGTCGCGAAAAATACCCCATGTTCAAACGCCTTAGAGGTTATTTCTCCAATGACCTCTCAATCGATCTCGGCACCGCCAACACCCTCATTTACGTCCGCGAGCGCGGCATCGTTCTGAACGAACCCTCGGTGGTCGCAGTGCAGGACGAACCCACGCGGGGCGGCAAAATCATCGTCGCGGTCGGCGTGGAAGCCAAAAACATGCTGGGACGGACCCCCGGCCACATCACGGCCGTGCGGCCGATGAAGGACGGGGTGATTGCGGATTTCACCTACACGGAGAAAATGCTGCAGTACTTCATCAAGAAAGTACACGGCAACCGCTTCTTGAGCCCGAGCCCGCGGGTGCTGGTGTGTGTGCCCTTCGGCTCCACCCAGGTGGAGCGGCGCGCCATCAAGGAGTCGGCCGAGGGCGCCGGCGCGCGCAGCGTCGACATCGTCCCGGAACCCATGGCTGCGGCGGTCGGTGCGGGTCTTCCGGTTCAGGAAGCGCGCGGTTCGATGGTGCTCGACATCGGCGGCGGCACCTCCGAGGTCGCGGTCATTTCGCTGAACGGCATCGTCTATGCCGCGAGCGTGCGCATCGGCGGCGACAAATTCGACGAGGCGATCACCAACTATGTGCGTCGCAACTACGGCATTTTGATCGGCGAAGCCACGGCGGAACGCATCAAGTTGGAAATCGGCTCCGCTTATCCGGGCCAGACCGTGCGGGAAATTTCCGTCAAGGGCCGCAATTTGTCCGAAGGCGTGCCGCGCAGCTTCACCTTGAATTCCAATGAAATCCTGGAGGCGCTGCAAGAGCCTCTGCAAGGCATCGTGGGCGCGGTCAAGCAAGCGCTCGAACAAACACCGCCCGAATTGGGCGCCGATGTCGCCGAGCGCGGCATCGTGCTCACCGGCGGCGGCGCCTTGTTGCGCGATGTCGATAAGTTGCTCATGGAAGAGACCGGCCTGCCTGTGGTAGTTGCGGACGATCCGTTGACCTGCGTCGCACGCGGCGGCGGTCGGATCCTCGAACTCACCGAGGAACATGGGCCGGGCATCTTCGGATTGGAGTAATGCAATCGACCAAGGCTCATGGTCGGCTTTCGTAACACCGACACCTCCGGTCGGACGACAGGTCTTCTGCTCCGGTGTGTTCTCTATTCCCTGGTGGCCCTAGGGCTGATCATCGTCGATAAGCGCTACGATCATCTCGGCCGGATCCGCCGGGCGCTCTCCATCGTGGCCTATCCCGTGCAAATCGCGGTCGCGAGTCCGTTCGAGGGATGGGACTGGTTTCGCGAGAGCGTCACCACCCGCGACGCCTTGCGGGCCGACAAGACCCGTCTCGAAGGCGAATTGCGCATGGCGCAGTTTCGCCTGCAGCGTTATGAGGCGTTGGAGGCGGAAAGCCAGCGCCTGCGCGGGCTGCGCGACAACACGGCGGGGGTCTCCGACCGGTTCGTCGTCGGCAATGTCATGGATCTGGATTTGGATGCATTTCGCGAGCGCGTGCTGGTGGACAAGGGCGCGCAGGACGGCGTGTTCGTGGGTCAAGCCGTGCTCGACGCCGGCGGGGTGTTCGGCCAGGTGGCGCGGGTCGGACAACTCACGGCCGAGGTCATTCTGGTCAGCGACGCGACGCACGCCATTCCGGTGCAGGTGAATCGCAATGGATTGCGGACCGTGGCGGTGGGTACGGGCGACCTGGGCCGGCTCAAGCTGCCTTACCTCCCCACCAGCGCCGATGTGGTGGTCGGGGACTTGTTGGTGACTTCGGGCTTGGGAGGAGGATTTCCGGCCGGCTATCCCGTCGGCAGTGTGGCCGAAGTCAAGCGCGATCCCGCGGCATCTCTCGCCGATGTCGACGTGAAGCCGGCAGCGGCGCTCGATCGTTCACGCGAGCTCATGTTCGTGTGGTTGAAGCCGCAGCCGGCCGCGTCTGCCGCCGCGACCAAAGCGCCGCCGCTGCCTGCAGCGGCTCGTTCCCCGATCGTGCCCGCCCCAGCCCCGGCGGCAAAGCCTCCGCCACCGCCCAGCGGAGCAAACGACGAATGATGCGCGAGACCCGCATTCGCCGACTGCCCATGGCGCTCTCCTCACTGGTGGCGCTGGCGCTGGCCGTGCTGCCGCTGCCGAACGTTCTGGAAGCGTTTCGCCCGGATTTCCTGGTGCTGGTGGTGCTTTACTGGTCCATCGAGTCGCCCCGCGCGGGAGGACTGACGCTGGCGTTCATGGCGGGGCTTGCCCTCGATGTGATTCAAGGCGTGGTGCTCGGGCAGCATGCGCTGGCGCTCACGTTGATGGCCGGCTGGGCCACTCACCTACGGCTGCGGCTGCGGGTGTTCTCGATCCTGTCGCAATGCCTCACCATATTTGCCTTGTTGACCGGCTATCAGTTC
>DATLVV010000358.1:0-3205 GCA_035577165.1 Steroidobacteraceae bacterium
ATGGTGGGACCCGTCAGCGCCGGCGCATCGAATAGTCGATCGATGGTGAGTTCCGCGGCGTGGGGCGCGGATGCCACTGCGCAGGCGACCAACGCGGGCGCCAACAAACGGGTCAGCCGGTAACAGACCTCGTGCAGTTGAGTGATGCCGCGCGACCGCAGCCGCGGCTCGTTCGCCAGGACGTCCTCTTTCGCCAGGCATTCAATCGCATGTGTGGGCGCGTATAAGCGGTCGACCACATCAGCCTCCACGGAAAAGGGCGGTCCCGCCATTTGCCCCTGCGGGTACTCCATAGTGATCAAGAGCGTTTGCGTCCCGGGTCGGGTCAGGGCCGTCATGTGAGCGACATACGCGGCGCGCAGTTCCGGCGCCCAGGAGATCAGCGCCGCGCGATCGAACACGGCGCAGACGGGGCCGAGCAGCTGCGGGGCTAGCGCAAAGAAATCGCCGCGGTAGAGCTGCAGCTGGCCGGCGTCGTAGACGTCGAAGTCGCGGAGAATACGGCGCCGCGCGGCAATGCCATGCTCCAGGCAGAACGATTCCAAGGCAACGGCCGAGATCTCCACTCCCGCCACGGAATGGTGCTGCTCCAGCCACAGGAGATCGAGGCTCTTGCCGCACAAAGGCACGAAAACGCGCCCCTCGCCGGCAATGTCCAGCTGCGGCCAGTATGTCTGAAGATGCCGGTCTACGGCGGATTGATGAAAGCCGATCTGACCCAGCCGCCAACGATTGTGCCAAAACTTCGGCTGCAAGGTTCTAAGGTTCCTCGGACGAATCGGCCGGCCTATCGTCGGCGGCCGGCGATTCGTCGGGAATCCTGTGCTGTTCGTTGAACCAGGCGCCGAGGTCGATGAGCCGGCAGCGCTCGCTGCAGAATGGCCGATACACCGACTGCTCCGACCATTGCACCGGGCGCCGGCAGGTTGGACACTTGACCGTCGTTGCCATCGGTCGATTCAACCGCAACAGGTCAACAGAAACGGCACATCCACTTCGACATGTACGGGACGGCTGGTGGCGTCGAGCCATTTCAAGAACCGGATGGTGCAGCGATGCTGGCTGCCGCTGATTTCGGGAAACAAATCCAGATCCACCGGCATGGTGACGCGCACCAGCTGGCAGGGATTCTCACGGTCGAACTGCAGCTGGAAAATGCCGCCGGCAGCGACCTCCGATTTGCGCTTGGCGTTCTGCCGGGTCAGCCAGAGCAATTCCGCAATGCTGTCGCACAGCGGGCGGATCAGCGCGAGCCACGAGTCGAATTCGGCGGCGCGCAATTCCGCGGGGCGGTTGAGCCAATAGGAATAATCGGGCAGGTCAAAATCGCAGGTGCCGCCGGGTATCGCGCTGCGGTGTTTGATGGCGCTCAAGAATTCGGAGTCGCGCAAGGGTCCCATGTAGTTACCGCCGACGGTCGACAGGTCATTGCGCAGCTTGACGAGATTCGACATGAGGGACTTGAGGCGACCCGGGTCGACTCCGGTCTTGGTTTGATATTCCCTGAGCACGTTCACGTGCCGCTCGAGTTCCTTCAAAACTTCAGTGCGTGAATCGCCGCGGGCCGTGATGGCGAGAATTTCCAGCAGGCTTGCGACCGCGGCGCGCGAACTCCAGGGATTGGGCGACTCGCTGTGATAGGTGGCCTGGGTGTAGAGAAATTCCAGACGCAGGAAGGTTCGCATGCGCTCATTCAGCGGCTGCTCGTAGGCGATCGGGGCGGCCGCGGTCTCCGCCAAGGTGTGTGGATCGGGGTGAGAGTTCATCCGCCTATTGTGAGCCAACCCACGGCCCAGGGTAAACCTCAGGTTTCGGCCAGCCGCAAATAACTCTGATGCAGGCGATCGACCGCCTGTCGCACTTCGGTGACGGTCCCGCTGTTCAGCAGCACGTCGTCCGCGGCCGCGAGCCGTGCAGCGCGGCTTGCCTGCGACCCAAGAATGGCGCGGGCCTGTTCGAGCGAGCAGCCGTCGCGTGCCATTACGCGCTGCAGCTGCACGGATTCGTCCACGTCGACCACCAAAACGCGGTCCACCCGGTCGCGTGCGCCGCCTTCGACCAGCAGCGGGATGGACATCACGATGTAGGGGCCGGCGGCCGCTTCTGCGCTCGCTTCCATGGCGGCCCGGATGAGCGGATGGAGAATGGCCTCCAGGTCGCGACGCGCGCCGGGATCGTTGAATATTAGGTCCCGCAGAGCGCGCCGGTCGAGTGCGCCATGGCCGTCAAGGATTCCTGAGCCAAACCGCTCGACCACCTGCGCAAGTCCTGGGCTACCCGGCTCAACGACGACCCGGGATGCCACGTCTGCGTCGATGACCGGAATGCCGAGATCGGCAAATCGCTGCGCCACGGTGCTCTTGCCGCTGCCGATGCCCCCGGTGAGGCCGATGCGCAGGTGGCGGGCCATGGCTAGTGCTTGAGCCCGGACACGCGCAAATAGCCGTCGACCAGCACATCGCCGTACATCATGGCGATCCAGCCAGCGGCTGCCAAATAGGGTCCGAAAGGCATGGGCACGCTGCGGTCGCGGCCGCGCAGAACAATCATGAGAATCCCGACAACGGCGCCGGTGAAAGCAGACACCAAGATCACCAACGGCAGGAGCTTCCAGCCGAGCCAGGCGCCGAAAGCAGCGAAGAGCTTGAAGTCGCCATAACCCATGCCTTCCTTGCCGGTGACCAGGCGAAACGCGTGGAACACCAGCCACAAGCTGACATAGCCCGAGGCCGCACCGATGAGCGCATCGCGCGCTGAGACCGGAATGGGGCTGCCGTCCACCGGACCCACGATGACCGCGGCCAGCAGTCCGGCCCACATCAGCGGCAGGGTAATGCCGTCGGGCAGCAGCTGATGGTCCATATCGATGCCGGTGAGCGCGATCAAGCTCCAGGTGATCAGCAGCCCGCAGGCGGCCGCAGCGCCAAAGCCGAAATGCCAGGCCACCCAGGCCGACAGCACAGCAGTGGTGAGTTCCACCAGTGGATAGCGTGCGGAAATCGGCGCCTTGCAGGCCGCGCAGCGTCCCCGTAGCAGCAGCCAGCTCACCACCGGGATGTTGTGCCAGGCCTTGATGGGCGCCTTGCAGGCGGGGCAGGCGGATCCGGGAGTGCTCAAGGTCAAGCGCTCGAGGGCGGTCTGGGGCACCGGCACAACCTGGGCCGCAGGTGATGTCGGCGCCGAGGCCCCCGCGACCGGCGTCAGG
>DATLVV010000359.1:0-6716 GCA_035577165.1 Steroidobacteraceae bacterium
CGAAGAATATCTGCGCGCGGAAGTAGCTGCGCATCCGGACAAGTCCGAGTCCGATGTGCTCGAATTGATCGCATCCACCTACGGCGCTCCGGACGAAGTCGCGAGCGCCTACCGCGACACCGAGGCAAAGGTAAAGGCGGCGATGACCACCCCGCGCAGGGTTCCGAAAAGCGGGGCCGGCGCATTTTTCGGCGTGTTCTTGGACCCGCGCGCCTACACGTCGCTGTTTTTCATGCTGTTGTCCCTGGCCACCGGCATCATTTATTTCACCTTGGCGGTGACCGGTCTGTCGCTGTCCGCCGGGCTCGCCGTGCTGGTCATCGGCGTCCCCTTCTTCCTGGTATTCATCGCGCTCACCCGCGTGGTATCGCTGGCGGAAGGGCGGCTGATCGAGGCCATGACGGGCGAGCGCATGCCGCGGCGCCCGGTGCATCCGAACACCGCGGCGGGATTCTGGACGCGTGTCGGCGAGATGCTCAAGGATCGGCGAACCTGGACGACGCTCGCCTACCTGATTTTGATGCTGCCCCTCGGGATCGTGTACTTCGTCATCGCGGTGGTCGGTTTGTCGCTGGGCCTCGGCTTCCTGTTCGCGCCAATGATCGATTTCGCGGGACGTTACGGTTGGTTCGACGTTCCCGGCGACGTTCATATGAGCCCGGCCTGGTTGGACTCGCTGTGGGCGGCGCCGCTGCTGATGCTGCTGGGCATACTGCTGCTGACGCTGCTCATGCATCTGGCGCGCGGCGTCGGGCGGCTGCACGCCCTCTTTGCCAAGACCCTGCTGGTGGCGCCGAACGCCTAGAATTTCTCCGGTTTCAGCGCGGCGTCGATGGCGGCGGCTTTTTGCTTCTCGTCGAGCTTCTGCGGCCGCTTCCATCCGGCGACCGTGGTCTGCTTGGCCCGGGTCAACGTCAGTTCGCCATCCGGCGCATTCTGGGTGATGGTGGATCCCGCCCCGATGGTGGAGCCTGCGCCGATCCGAACCGGCGCCACCATCATGCTGCCCGAGCCGATAAAAGCGCCGTCCTCGATGACCGTGGGCCACTTGTTGTGGCCATCATAGTTGCAGGTGACGCTGCCGGCCCCGACGTTGACGCCGCTGCCCACCTTGGCGTCGCCCAGGTAGGTCAGGTGGTTGGCCTTGCTGCCGGCGCCGACTTCGCTGGCCTTCACCTCCACAAAATTGCCGATGTGCACATCGTTGTGCAATCTCGTGTCGGGTCGAATCCGCGCGAAGGGACCGATGCGGCAATTCTCCGCCACGATTGCGTTGTCGATGATGCTATTCGCAAAGACCTCGGTGCCTGCCCCCAGTTCAGAGTCGGTGATGCTGCAGTTGGGCCCTATCTTGACGCCTGCGGCCAGTGTCACCTCGCCGGTCAGGACGACGTTGATGTCGATGAATACGTCGCGCCCGATCTGGACTTCGCCGCGAATATCGATGCGTGCGGGGTCGGCGAGAGTCGCGCCCGCGAGCATCAGTTCCTCTGCTCGTTCACGCCTGTACAACGCTTCCACTTTCGCGAGTTGCAGCTTGTCGTTGACCCCCATCACTTCCGCGGTCGACGCGGATCGCACCGGATCGACACGATGACCGGCCTTCACGGCCCCTGCGACCACGTCGGTCAGATAATACTCGCGCGCCGAATTGTTGCTGCCGAGGCCGAGCAGCCACTCGCGCAGATGCGCGGCGGGCGCGGCCATGAGCCCGGTGTTGAGCTCGCGAATCTGCAATTGTTCCGCGCTCGCATCCTTGTGCTCGACGATGGCGCGGATCTGCCCCTCGGCATTGCGGACGATGCGCCCGTAGCCGGTCGAGTCGTCGAGATCCACCGACAACACCGCCAGCGCGCCCGCGTCCGCCAGGGCAATCAATTTTTTCAGCGATGGGGTGCGGATCAGCGGCACATCACCGTACAGAACCAGTACCGTGTGATCATCCGGTATGACGCACATGGCCTGCATGACCGCATGGCCGGTACCGAGCTGATCGGCCTGCAGAACCCACTCCACGTGCTCATGCAACAGCGCCGCCTGTACTTGGGCGCCGCCATGGCCGTAGACCACGTAGATGTTTGCCGGCTCGAGTGCGCGCGCGGTGCGGATCACGTGCTGCAGAAGCGGTAGCCCCGCCAGCGGCTGCAGCACTTTCGGTAAATCGGAGTGCATCCGCTTACCCTGGCCCGCAGCAAGTATGACTACGGAAAGCTGCATGACAGTTCCGTTTGCTCTGGTTCCCTAGCGCTTCTTGCGCAGCCGCTCGATGGCGCGCAGCTGCGCCACGGCGCGCACAAGCTCGGACTCTGCTTCGGCGATATCCACTTTATCAGTGTGCTCGCGCATCGCATCCTCGGCACGCTGTCTGGCGGCCAGGGCGGCGGCTTCGTCCAAATCGCGTGCGCGCGCCGCCGTATCGGCGAGAACGGTTACGAGATGGGGCTGGACTTCCAGCGCGCCGCCGCCGACGTAGAACACCTGCTCTTCGTGGCCTTCCGACTGCACGCGCACTTCACCCGCCTTCAGCGTCGTGAGCAACGGCGCATGGCGCGGCGCGATGCCGAGCTCGCCCTGCGAGCCCGGCACGAACACCATGCTCGCCTCGCCCGAAAAGATCTGTCCTTCGGCGCTGACGATCTCGACATGAATGGTGTTGGCCATGATCGTTACGCCAAGGTTTTGGCTTTTTCCACCGCTTCTTCGATGGCACCGATCATATAGAAGGCCTGCTCCGGCAGGTGATCAAATTCACCGGCGAGGATGCCCTTGAAGCCGCGAATGGTGTCCTTGAGGGGGACGATCTTGCCATCCTGTCCGGTGAACACCTTGGCGACGTTGAAGGGCTGCGACAGGAAGCGCTGAATCTTGCGGGCCCGGTACACGGAGAGCTTGTCTTCCTCGGACAGCTCATCCATGCCGAGAATCGCGATGATGTCCTGCAGCTCTTTGTATCGCTGCAGCACGGCCTGTACGCCGCGCGCCGTGTCGTAATGCTCCTGGCCCACCACCAAGGGATCGAGCTGCCGGCTGGTGGAGTCCAAGGGGTCTATGGCCGGATAAATGCCGATCGAGGCGATTTGCCGGGACAGCACCACGGTGGCATCCAAGTGCGCAAACGTCGTCGCCGGAGAAGGATCGGTCAAGTCGTCGGCCGGCACGTACACAGCCTGGATCGAGGTGATGGACCCGGTCTTGGTGGAGGTGATGCGTTCCTGCAGCACACCCATTTCCTCGGCCAGCGTCGGCTGGTATCCCACCGCCGAGGGCATGCGGCCGAGCAGCGCGGAGACTTCCGTGCCGGCCAGGGTGTAGCGGTAGATGTTGTCGACGAAGAACAGCACGTCGCGGCCCTTGCCGGAAGCCTGCTTCTCGTCGCGGAAATATTCGGCCATGGTGAGGCCGGAGAGTGCGACGCGCAGGCGGTTGCCCGGCGGCTCGTTCATCTGACCGTAGACCATGGCCACCTTGGAGTTCGACAGATTGTCTTTGTCGATGACGCCCGACTCGATCATTTCATGATAGAAGTCGTTGCCTTCGCGGGTACGCTCGCCGACGCCGGCAAACACCGACAGTCCGCTGTATTGCTTGGCGATGTTGTTGATGAGCTCGAGCATGTTGACGGTCTTGCCCACGCCGGCACCGCCGAACAGACCCACCTTGCCGCCCTTGGCAAACGGCATCAACAAATCGATGGCCTTGATGCCGGTGATCAACAGGTCCTGGCCGCCGGCCTGCTCGTCGTAGGCCGGCGCCGGACGGTGAATGGGGAGATATTCCTTGGCCTGCACCGGACCTTTTTCGTCCTGCGGTTTGCCGAGCACGTCCATGATGCGGCCCAAAGTGCCCGAACCCACCGGCACGGAAATTCCCTGACCGGTGCCGGTGACGCCGAGGCCGCGGCGCAGACCCTCGGACGGACCCATGGCGATGGCGCGCACGACGCCGTCACCCAGCTGCTGCTGCACTTCGAGGGTGAGGTCCACATCATCGAGTTTGAGCGCGTCATAGACCTTCGGGATCTGATCGCGTGGAAATTCCACATCGATGACCGCGCCGATGATTTGCACGATTTTGCCGCTGGACATTGAATAACCCTCTTATCTTAAACCGCTGCCGCGCCGCCGACGATTTCCGAAAGCTCTTTCGTGATCGCAGCCTGACGGGCCTTGTTGTAAATGAGTTGCAACTCGTCGATGAGCTTGCCGGCGTTGTCGGAGGCGCTTTTCATGGCCACCATGCGCGCCGCCATCTCGCAGGCGACGTTTTCGACGGCGCCCTGAAAAATTTGCGCTTCGATGTAGCGCATCAGAATGCTGTCGAGGATTGCGCCGGCATCGGGCTCATAAATATAGTCCCAGCGCTCCTGCAGCTCGTCCTTGTCGATGGTCTGCAGGGGCAGCAGCTGCGAGACGACGGCCTTCTGGGTCATGGTGTTGACGAAGACGTTGTGCGCCAACACAAGTTGATCCACTTTGGTCTCGCGATAAAAGTCCAGCATGACATTGGTGGTGCCGATCAAATCCTTGATGTGCGGACTGTCCCCCAGATGCGTCGCCGAGGCGGCGATTTCGACCCCGGCGAGGCGGCGGAAGAACTGCAGCGCCTTGGTGCCAAGGACGCAGACGTAGACTTTGACATTCTTGGATTGTGCTTCGCGGATGGCGCCAAGGGCGGACTTGAACAAATTCAAATTGAGCGAGCCGCACAGGCCGCGATCCGTGCTGATCACGACGATGCCCATGGAGCGCACCGGCCTTTCCAAGGTGAAGGGATGCTTGTAATCCAGGTTCACCTGCCGCAGATGGCCGACAATCTTGCGGATGCTCTCGGCGTAAGGGCGCCCCGCCCGCATCCGGTCCTGCGCCTTGCGCATCTTGCTCACCGCCACCATTTCCATGGCCTTGGTGATCTTCTGAGTACTTTTGATACTCGCGATCTTGCCGCGGATTTCTTTTGCGCCTGCCATTGCGTTCCTTGAATCCTAGAGTGTCGCGAAGAATTCGTCGCAGCACTTCTTCAGCGCGGCTTCCACATCCTTCGATAGATCCGGCTTGGAATTGATGCTCTTCAGCAAATCGGCGTAGCTCGAGCGTGCGAACGTCTGCAATGCGGCTTCGGATTCCACCACCTTGCGGCGATCCACCTTGTCGAAATAGCCGTTGTTGCCCGCGTACAGCGACAACGCCATCTCGGCGATGGACATGGGCGAATATTGCTTCTGCTTCATGAGCTCGGAGACGCGCTGGCCGCGTTCCAGTTGTTTGCGGGTCGACTCGTCCAGGTCCGAGGCGAATTGCGAAAAGGCGGCCAGTTCGCGGAATTGCGCCAAGGCCAGGCGGACGCTGCCGCCGAGCTTCTTGATGATGTTGGTTTGTGCGGCGCCGCCGACGCGCGACACTGAAATGCCCGCGTTGATGGCTGGACGCATGCCGGCGTTGAACAGGTCGGTTTCCAGGAAGATCTGGCCGTCGGTGATGGAAATGACGTTGGTGGGCACGAAGGCCGTGACGTCGCCCGCCTGGGTCTCGATGATGGGCAGACCGGTGAGCGAGCCCGTCTTATTCTTGACCCGGCCTTTCGTAAACTTCTCGACGTACTCCTCGTTGACCCGCGCCGAGCGCTCGAGCAGCCGCGAGTGCAGGTAGAACACGTCGCCGGGGTAGGCTTCGCGGCCCGGGGGACGGCGCAGCAGCAGGGAAATCTGCCGGTAGGCAACGGCCTGCTTGGACAAGTCGTCGTACACGATCAGCGCGTCCTCACCGTTGTCCATGAAGTACTCGCCCATGGCACAGCCGCCGTAGGGAGCCAGGTACTGCATGGCGGCCGGTGTCGAGGCGGACGCGGCGACGATGATGGTATGGCCCATGGCGCCGTGCTCTTCGAGCTTGCGCACCACGTTCGCGATCGAGCTCTGTTTTTGCCCGATGGCGACATAGACGCATTTAACGCCGGTGCCCTTCTGATTGATGATGGTGTCGATGGCCACCGCAGTCTTGCCGGTCTGACGGTCGCCGATGATGAGTTCGCGCTGTCCGCGGCCGATCGGCACCATGGAATCGATGGCCTTGAGGCCGGTCTGCACCGGTTGCGATACGCTCTTGCGGAAAATCACGCCGGGCGCCACGCGCTCGAGCGGCGATTTCAACTTGGCAGCCACGGGACCCTTGCCGTCGATGGGTAGCCCAAGCGCGTCGACGACGCGACCCAGGAGTTCGGGTCCGACCGGCACTTCGAGAATGCGGCCCGTGGTCTTGACCTCGGAACCTTCGGAGATTTGCTTGTAATCGCCGAGCACCACGGCGCCCACCGAATCCCGTTCGAGATTCAGCGCAAGGCCGAAGGTATTGCCGTCAAATTCCAACATCTCGCCGTAACGCGCGTCGGCGAGGCCGTGCACGCTGACGATGCCGTCGGTGACGCTCACCACCGTGCCGACATTGCGCGCCTCGGTGGCGGATTGAAATTTGTCGATGCGCGCCTTGATCAGGTCGCTGATTTCCGATGCCTTGATGGACATAAATAGTTCCTAGCTTCCCAATTCTGTTGCAAGTCGTTCCAGGCGGCCCTTGAGCGAGCCGTCGATGACCAGATCGCCGGCACGCACCACCGCTCCGCCCACCAGCGTCGGATCGACGGAGGTCTGCATGCGTACCTGGCGTTTCAGGCGCTTGCTCAAGGCCTGCTTGAGTGTGTCGGCCTGCGCGGCATTCAATTCG
>DATLVV010000360.1:0-11029 GCA_035577165.1 Steroidobacteraceae bacterium
GAGGGCATCGCTCCGCGGCCGTGGCGCTCGATACGATGATCCGCGAGATGGCGCTGCCGTGGGCCGTGCGGCTGGTCAATCTCTTCGAAGTGCTCGATCCGCACGATGTGTTCGGCAAGACCACCGGCCTCAAGCCGGAACAGTACTACAACGCGCGCCTGGCTCGCGGCTGGACTTTGGGGTTGGGTCAGGAACTCAAGGTCTTGCAGGCGCTCATTCGTCTGAGCCACAAATCCCTCACCAGCCAATTGCAGCGGCATTGGCAAAGGACCCAGCCGGACCTGGTGGTGTCGCTGGTGCCGAATTTCAATCGCGCCATGTATCAGGCAGTCGCTGCGGCGCGGCCGAATGCCCCCTACGTCACCATCCTGACGGATTTCGCCGATATGCCGCCGCATTTTTGGATCGAACCGCATCAGGCACAGCACCTGATTTGCGGTACCGCCAAAGCGGCCGCGCAGGCCCGGGCTCAAGGCTACGACGAGGCGCACATTCATGAGACCTCCGGAATGATCATTCGTCCGGATTTCTACCAGCCCTTGAATCTGGAGCGGCGCGCCGAAAGAGCCAAGCTGCAGCTCGATCCGGACCGGCCGACAGGCATCGTGATGTTCGGCGGGCACGGATCGAAGGTCATGCGAGGCATTGCGAAGCGACTGCACGATACCCAGCTCATTCTGATTTGCGGCCATAACTCGGCCCTGGCGGATGAGTTGCGCGCGCTGAAGGGCGGGGCGCCACGGGCCGTCATCGGTTTCACGGCACAAATCCGCTATTTCATGCAGCTCAGCGATTTCTTCATCGGCAAGCCGGGACCCGGCAGCATCAGCGAGGCCATTCAGCAGCGGCTACCGGTGATCGTGGTACGCAACGCATGGACCATGCCGCAAGAACGCTACAACGCCGAGTGGGTGCAGGAACACAGGGTGGGAATGGTGCTCGATTCCTTCAAGGGCATTCGCGACGGCGTACGCACCTTGACCACCCGCATCGATGAGCACCGCGCCTGCGTCGCCCGCGTTCAGAACAGGGCGATATTCGAAATTCCGGGCATTCTCGATGCAATACTGCGTCTCAGCGCCGGCGCGTCGGATAGGCGTCGATTTCATCCAACATTTCCGGTCCGCCCAGCGCCTGCATCTGACCGAGTATCCATTCACGCCGTTGCTGAACGTAGTGGGATGGGGCAGCCGCCGACAGGCGCTCCGGATTCGGCAATACGGCGGCGAGCGCGGCGGCATCGGCGCGCGTGAGCCGGGATGCCGGCTTGTGGAAAAATCTCTGCGCGGCGGCTTCCGCACCATAGGTCCCGACGCCAAACTCGGCGATGTTCAAATAGACTTCCAGGATTCGCCGTTTCGGCCACAGGCTCTCGATCAAAATCGTGAAATAGGCCTCGAGCCCCTTGCGAAAAAAGCTGCGTCCGGACCAGAGGAATAGATTTTTGGCGACTTGCTGGCTGATGGTGCTGGCGCCGCGCACTTTGTGGCTGTGCTGATTGAGGGCGTAGGCTTTTTCGATGGCCTCGACGTCGAAGCCCCAGTGCCCGGTGAATTTTTGATCTTCCGAGGCGACCACCGCCAGAGGTAGATTGGGCGAAATTCGGTCCAAGCCCACCCAACTGTGGCGAAACACGTAGTTCGAGTCGCGGCCGGCCCAGGCCGCGGCTTGCGCTTCGGCCATGAACGCCGTGTAGGGCGGATCGATCCAGCGCAGCGCGGCCACGGCAAGGATGCTCAGCGCAAGCCAAATCACGACCAACCCGATGATGGCCCGCGCCAGCCGGGCGGAGAACGACCTCTTCTTCGCCACGCGGGCCAGGAGCCTAGGCAGGCAGGCGCCGGACGCTCTTCATGATGACCGCGTCGACCGGTACGTCGTCGAATCCGCGCTTGCGCCCGGTCTCGACCGCGGCGATTTTGTCGACGACGTCCATGCCTTCGGTCACGCGTGCGAACACGGCATAGCCGAAGTTGCCGCGCGAGTGATCGAGAAAGTCGTTGTCCTTCAAGTTGACGAAGAACTGCGAGGTGGCGCTGTTGATGTCGTTGGTGCGCGCCATGGACAGAGTGCCGCGTGCGTTCTTGAGCCCGTTGTCCGCCTCGTTCTTGACGGGCGGCTGGGTTTTCTTCTGCGTCATATCCTCGGTGAAGCCTCCGCCCTGGATGACGAAGCCCGGGACGATACGGTGGAAGATGGTCCCATCGAAGAACTGGTCCTCGATGTAGCGCAAAAAATTGGCGACCGACAGCGGCGCCTGCTTCTCGTAGAGCTCAACGGTAAAATCGCCCAGGGTGGTTTCAAAGCGGATCATGACGTTTCCTGATGTGGTGGGTGAAGGGTTCCGAGCGTGACGCGGGGTCTACCTGAGAAATCCAGGTGCGAGCGGATGTGGGAGAAGCCGTGACGCTCCAGCAATCGTACAACGTCCGGCGCCTGGGTCGAGCCATGCTCGAGCAGCAACCAGCCGCGCTCATGCAAATGCGATGCTGCCGCGGCGGCGATCGCGGCCAGGCCTTCGAGTCCGGTGGGCCCGGCCGCCAGCGCAATGGCGGGCTCGGCCCGCAGTGTTTCCAGCGCGGGGTCGCCGGCGGCGACGTAGGGCGGATTGGCGAGGATCAAGTCGAATCGCCCGCCGGCCACCGGTTCGAACCAGGAGCCGAGGCGCCAGTCGAGGTGTGAGAGCCCGAGATCGCGCGCATTGCGCCGGGCGATCTCGAGCGCCGGGGGCGAGACATCGACGCCGGTGATCCGCCATCGCGGCCTTTCCGAGGCGAGGGCCAGTGCAATCGCGCCGCTGCCGGTGCCGAGGTCGAGCACCGAGCACTCCGCACGAGTCGACCCCGCTAGTTGCAGGGCCAGTTCGACCAGCAGTTCGGTTTCCGGCCGCGGCACCAGCACCGCCGGCGTCACCGTCAGGGGCAGCGACCAAAATTCCCGGCTTCCCGTCAAATAAGCGACCGGTGCACCGCCGCGGCGCGCCTCGATGAGATCGGCGAATGCGTGTTCGCTGGCCGCAGCGACGGGCTCATCGGCGCGCGCGATCAATCCCGAGCGGGGCTGCCCGAGCAGTTTGCCGAGCAGCACTTCGGCATCGAGCCGCGGCGAATCGCTGTAGCGGTCGAGCGCGAGCGCCGCGTGCTGCAGGGTTTGCGCGATGGTGCTCATGTCATTCAACTTGCTGCGCCAGCTCCTCGGCCTGGTATTCCTGATTCAAGGCGCGAATCAGCTCATCGAGATTGCCGTTCATGACATCGTCGAGCTTGTAGAGCGTGAGATTGATGCGATGGTCGGTGACGCGGCCTTGCGGAAAATTATACGTGCGGATGCGTTCCGAGCGGTCGCCCGAGCCCACCTGCAGTTTGCGTGATTGCGCCTGCTGATTCTGCTGCTTCTCGCGTTCGGCGGCGAGCAGCCGGGCCTTCAGCAGGGACATGGCGCGCGAGCGATTCTTGTGCTGCGATCGTTCGTCCTGGCATTCCACCACCACGCCGGTGGGAATGTGCGTGATGCGGATGGCCGAATCGGTTTTGTTGACATGCTGACCGCCCGCGCCCGAGGCGCGAAAGGTGTCGATGCGCAGGTCGGCGGGATTCAAGTCGACGGCCTCGACCTCTTCCAGCTCCGGCAGGATGGCCACGGTGCAAGCCGAGGTATGAATGCGTCCCTGCGCTTCGGTGGCGGGCACGCGCTGCACCCGGTGCGTGCCGGACTCGAATTTGAGCAGTGAATACGCGCCGCGGCCGATGATCCGGCTGATGACCTCCTTGTAGCCGCCATGCTCGCCCGGACTTTCGCTCAAGGTCTCGACCTCCCAGCCCTTGGATTCGGCATAGCGCGCGTACATGCGATAGAGATCGCCGGCGAAGAGCGCGGCCTCATCGCCGCCGGTGCCGGCGCGAACTTCCAGAAAGATGTTGCTGTCGTCATTGGGATCCTTCGGGATCAGCAGACGCTGCAGCTCGAGCTCCTCGGCCGCGATGCGAGGTCCCAGGTCGGCGATTTCTTCCTCGCCCAGATCCTGGGTGGCGGAGTCCTGGTCAGACGCGAGTTCACGGGCGAACCCCAGGTCGCGTTCGAGCGCGATGAAGCGCCGATAGCGCTCGACCAGCGGCCCCAATCGCGAGTACTCCATCGACAATTCGCGGAATTGGTTTTGACGCGCGATGACGCCCGCGTCAGAGAGAAGCCGGCTGATTTCCTCGAATCGTTCGTCCAGTTTCTCGAGCTTGCGCCGGATGGAGTCTTTCATGGCCGCGGATTATAGCGGCCTTGTGAGCTAGTGCCGGTCGCGTTCTTCGGTCAACGCCTTGATCAGGGCCTCGGCGAGGGCAGAATCGGCTTGTTCCCCCGCTTGGCGCAGGGCCTGGGTCGGTGAGTGCAGCAGCCGATTGGTCAGAGTATTGGCCAGAAAATCGATCACTTCATCGGGGGATTTGCCGGCAGCCAACAGGCGCCGCGCCTGTTCCACGGTTTGCAGCCGAATGCCGTCCGCCTGCTGGCGCAGTGCACGAATGGCGGGACCGGCATCGTGGGCGCGGGACTCGCTCAGGAACCGTGCCACTTCCTCATCGATGAGCAGCCGGGCCCCGCCCGCCGCGACTTCGCGTTGCTGACGGTTCTCATCGATCAACTGCTGCAGATCGTCGATGGAGAACAGGTACACGTCCTCCAGGTCGGCCACGGCCGGTTCGATGTCGCGCGGCACGGCCAGATCAACCATGAAGATGGGCCGGCGGCGGCGCGCGCGGATTGCAACCTCAACCGCGTTCTTGGTAATGAGCGGCACCAAGCTCGCCGTGCAGGAGATGACGATGTCGGCTTGAGCCAATTCCCGCTCAAGATCGTCGAGCCCCGCCGCGTCGGCCTTGAGTTCTGCGGCCAGACTCTGTGCCCGCGCCAGGGTGCGATTTGCAATCACCATGCGCTTGACTCCGGCGCTCATGAAATGCCGGGCGGCCAGGGCATTCATTTCGCCGGCACCCACCATGAGGGCGGTGTGGGCGCTTAAATCGGAGTACACGCGGCGCGCCAAACTCACGATGGCGGAGGCGAGGGACACGGCGTTCTCGCCGATGCGAGTCTGCGAACGCACGCGCTTGGCCGCTGAGAAGGCCGCTTGGAACAACTTGTTGAGCGCAGGGCCGGTGCTGCCTGCTTCCTGCGCCACTCGATAGGCATCCTTCAACTGACCCAGGATCTGGGCCTCGCCGAGGACCATGGAGTCCAGCCCCGAGGCCACGGTGAAGGCATGCTCGACGGCGCGCTGTTCCTGGTGAACGTACAGGCTGGACGCGAGGTCCAGATCATGGCCATGGTGCCGCTCCAGCCAGCGCGACAGCTCCGCGCCGCTGGCCGAGCCCGCCCAGTACACTTCGGTGCGGTTGCAGGTCGACAGAATCACCGCTTCGGCGACCCCCGCCTGTTGTCGCAAGGTGCGCAACGCGGCCAGCAACCGCTCCTCGCTGAACGCCACCTTTTCGCGTAGAGCGACCGGTGCGGTCTTATGGTTGATGCCGAGGATGTTGAATGCCATTGCAGCGCTTTTGGACCGTAACCCACTGATTCTGGTGGAAGAGGTACCGCTATATCAAGCTTAGAATCCGCGGCGCCAGGGTGGTCATTTGGTTATAGTGCGGGCCGTGTTCTCGATTCCAATCTTTGCAAGGGTTTCGTTGGGGCTGGCTCTCGCAGCCTGCGCCGCGTGTGCGGCCATTCATCCGAGGCGCGACGAGGCCCCGCCTCCACAGTCATATTATACCGTCACGGCCGAGATAGCCCTGACGCGTCACCAACCCCGGGTCGCGGCCCTGCAATACACCGCTGCCGCGGCCAACGAAACCGACGTGGGCCTGCTGGCCCGGGCGACGCAAGTCTCGGCCGAGACCTTGCAACCCACCCTGGGGCAAAAAAACGCGGCGCGCTGGAGCCGGATCGATCCCCAGTCGCTGGACGCCCAACGCGCGGCCGCGCGAGCGGCGCTGGCGCTGCACAAGATCGATGAAGCAGCGACTCATTACCGCAGCGTGCTGGCAAATTCACCGCTTGGCACGGAAGCGGAATTCGCGGCATTGGAAACCGAGCTCGGCAGCAACGAAAATATTTTCGGCTCGCGCCAACTCGCCGATCGGCTGGCCGCATCCTTTCCAGCCTCCGCCGCTGCATTGCGGGTGCAGGGGTTCGCCGCCCTGCGGGCGGACGATCCCGCGGCGGCGGTGCATAGCTTCACGGCGCTGCTGGCGCTGCCGGACAGCGGCGCTCATGCCAGCGATCCGAATGCGCGCCGCGAGTTGCAGCAGACGCTGGCCCGGGCGCAAATCATGGCGGGTGATGCCGAGCGGCCGCTGGCGCAGGCGCAGCAAACGCTCGAGCGCGACGACACGCCCATCAATCGTCTCGACTATGCCCTGCTGCTGATGACCGCGCAGCGCAATTCGGCGGCGACCCAACAATTGGAGGTTTTGGCGAAGAACACCGAGTACGCGCCGGTGGCGGTGCGATTGCTGGGGCTGGTCGAGTATCAACAGGGGCACTTCGACGCTGCCAGCGCGCGATTTGCCGAACTTGTGCGCGCGGACAAGTACCTGGACGATGCCTTCTTCTATCTGGGCGTGATCGCGGATCGCCACAATGATCCCGAGCAGGCGCTCAAGCTGTATGCGCAGGTGCAGAGCGGCGACAACGCCGTGCCGGCATTGCTGCGGGCGACCGCGATATTGCACAAACACGGCGCCGCGCAGGCAGCCGACGATTTGCTCGACCGGCTCGTCGAGGATGAACCCCTGCGGGCGCCGGAGATCATGGCGGCCCGCGCGCGCATCTACGCGGATTCAGGCGGTCTGCCCCGGGCGCTCGAAGTTCTGCAGCAGGGCCGGGAGGAATACCCGGATAGCGTGGAGCTGCGGTATGCCATGGCCTCCACGTACGACGAAATGGGGCGCATTCCCGCCGCGGTGCACGAATTGACGGAACTCATGAACGCAAGACCGGACGATCCTGCGGCAATGAATGCGCTGGGGTACACCCTGGCGGATCATTCCCGGGATCTCGCGCGGGCCCGCAAGCTCATCGAGCGCGCCAACGCAGAGGCGCCCCGAAATGCCGCCATTCTCGACAGCCTGGGCTGGGTCTTGTTCCGGCAAGGCCATACGGCGGAAGCGGTGCCCTACTTGCGGGAAGCCTATCGGGACGATCGCGGCGGCGACATCGCGGCGCATCTCGGCGAGGTGTTGTGGCAGCTCGGCCAACGCGCCGATGCCGAACACATTTGGTCCGAGGCGGCCGCCGTCGATGGCGACAATCATCTGCTCAAGGCCACGCGGCAACGCCTGCACGGCGCGCCGCAGCCACTGCATCCGCCGCAGCTATCGTCCACTGTGAATTGAATCTTCGTGCGTTCTCTCGCGATGGTCGCCTTGTGTTCAACGCTGCTCGCGGCCTGCGCGACGACCCGGCAAGCGCCGCCGGTGCCGCAGACGGCATGGGAGCAACGAATGGATGAGCTACAGAAGGCGGGCGCGTGGCAGCTCGATGGCCGTGCCGCCGTTGCTTTTCGCGACCAGGGCTGGCAGGCCAGCCTAGATTGGCAGCAGCGCGAGGGATCGAATGAAGTTCATTTGTCGGGCCCCTTCGGCGTCGGTGCATTGGTGCTGAAGCGCAGCGCCGATGGCCTGTCGCTGAACGGCGCGCCGCCGAGCGATGCCGTGATGGGCCAGCTGCAGGAGCGATTGGGCTTCGAATTGCCATTCGATCACCTGCGCTTCTGGCTGCTGGGAGTGCCCGATCCCAGCCTGGGTTTCGAGGTCAAACGCAATGCCGAGGACCGCGCCGCGCAGCTCACTCAAGCCGATTGGAGCATTGAGTACGATCGCTATATGTCCGTGGCGGGCGACCTGCTGCCGGCGCACCTCGTGTTGAGCCGCGAAGGAGTGCGGGTGCGCGTCGCGGTCGATCATTGGGAATGGCCGCGGTGAGCGCGCCGTGGCCGGCACCGGCCAAGCTCAACCTGTTCTTGCACATTCTCGGCCGGCGCCCCGACGGTTATCACGAACTGCAGACCTGTTTTCAGTTCGTCGACCTGGGGGATGAAATCCACATCGAGGTGCGCCGCGATGGGCGGATTCGGCGAACCCTCGACATGCCGGGGGTCGCCGAGGATGAGGACCTCTGCATACGCGCGGCTCGCGCGCTGCAGACGGCCGCGGGCTGCCCGCTGGGCGCGGACATCCACGTGCTCAAGCGCATTCCCATGGGCGGCGGTTTGGGGGGCGGAAGCTCGGACGCCGCGACCTGTCTGGTCGCGCTCAATCACCTGTGGCGGCTCAACTGGCCCACGGCGGATCTGGCCGCGTTGGGCTTGAAATTGGGGGCGGATGTGCCCGTCTTCGTCGGTGGCCGCGCCGCCTGGGCCGAGGGAGTAGGGGAGCGCCTGACACCCCTCTATGCGCCGCTGGCCCCGGCAGAACCTAACTATTTGATTTTAAAGCCGAATATTGGGGTCAGCACCGCCGAAGTGTTTCAGGATCCTGAATTGACAAGGAATTCTGCGGCCATCACAATTCACGGCTTCCTGAAGGCTGGTGGACGAAACGACTGCTTGGGTGTGGTGCGGCGCCGGTATCCGGAGGTCGCGCGCGCCTTCGATTGGCTGTCGGCCTTCGGCCCCGCGCGTTTGACGGGTACTGGAGCTTGTGTTTTTTTGGCCTGTGAGTCGATGGCTCTTGGGCAAGAAATTGTAAGTAAGTTGCCGGCGGGATTGGATGCTTTTTTGGCTCGTGGACTGAACGACTCGCCCTTGCTGGAGAGATTAGCGACCGGCTGAGAATCGGCTGTGTGAATTGATTGAGTTGATTCCTTTGGGGTGTCGCCAAGCGGTAAGGCAGCGGGTTTTGATCCCGCCATACGGAGGTTCGAATCCTTCCACCCCAGCCATTTAGAGCTTGAGCCCATGTCGAAAAATAATGAGTCCGAATCATTGACGATCGCGGTGTTCACCGGGAAGGCGAATCCCGCGCTCGCGCAGGAAATTGCTCGGCACCTGCACGTGCAATTGGGCCGGGCGGATGTGGGACGGTTCAGCGACGGCGAGGTGAGCGTCGAGTTGATGGAAAACGTGCGCGGGCGCGACGTGTTCATCGTGCAGCCGACCTGTCCGCCGGCAGAGAATTTGATGGAGCTCCTGATGATGACCGACGCTTGCCGACGGGCGTCGGCGAAGCGGGTCACGGCGGTGGTGCCTTATTTCGGCTACGCCCGCCAGGATCGGCGGCCGCGCGCGACGCGCGTGGCCATCACGGCGAAGCTGGTGGCGAACATGATCGCGAGCGCGGGGGTCGATCGATTGCTGACGATCGATCTGCACGCGGATCAGATCCAGGGTTTTTTCGACATTCCGGTCGACAATGTCTACGCGTCTCCGGTGCTGCTGGGAGATGCGTGGAAGCAGAAGTACCAGAACATGGTGGTGGTGTCGCCGGATGTGGGTGGTGTGGTGCGCGCACGCGCCCTGGCGAAACGCTTGGATGATGCCGAATTGGCCATCATCGACAAACGGCGGCCGCGGCCGAACGAATCGAAGGTCATGAACATCATCGGCGAGGTGGAAGGCCGGACCTGCGTGCTGATCGATGACATGGTCGATACCGCGGGCACGTTGTGCCAGGCGGCGCAGGCGCTCAAGGATGAAGGTGCGCTCAAGGTGGTTGCCTACATCACGCATCCCGTGCTGTCGGGCGCGGCCATCGAGCGGATTTCGAAGTCGGTGCTGGACGAATTGGTGGTGACGGACACGATACCGCTGTCGGAGAGCGGCAAGGCGTGCAAGCGCATCCGCCAATTGAGCGTGGCGGGATTGCTGGCGGAGACGATCCGCCGCATCAACGACGAAGAGTCGGTGAGCTCGCTGTACATTGATTGAATTGGTCGGTGTTCCCGCAATTGGTCGCGATGCGAGAACGCCGTGTCTGTGATGTAACTGGAGAAGATTATGAAAACCTCTTTTGAACTCGTCGCCGAGTTCCGCGAGACGCAAGGCAAAGGTGCGAGCCGCCGCCTGCGTCACGAAGGAAAAGTACCGGCAATCCTGTATGGCGGGCACGCCGACGCGCGCACGCTGACCCTGAGCCATCAGAAGCTCTTGATCATGCTCGACAATGAGCGCTTCTATTCGACCATCCTCAGCTTGAAGGTGGGCGATCAGACGCAGGCGGCCATCTTGAAGGACGTGCAGCGGCACCCGTTCAAGAATGCCATCGTGCACGTCGATTTTCAGCGCGTCGAGGAAAACGAAAAGATCCGCATCAGCATTCCGCTGCATTTCACCGGCGCGGCGGTCTCCCCCGGCGTCAAGTCGCAGGGCGGCATCGTGTCGCACATGCGCACCGAGACGGAAGTCTCCTGTCTGCCGAAGGATCTGCCGGAATTCATCGAGGTCGACATTTCCGGATTGTCGCTCAACGAGAGCATCCATTTGTCGCAGCTGAAGATTCCCGCGGGCGTCACGCTCGTGGATCTCGCGAAAGACGACGCGGCGGTCGTGGCCATCCACAGCCCGCGTGCGGAAGAACCGGAACCGACGGCGGCAGCGGCGGCGGGCGCTCCGGCGGCGGAAGGTGCGGCAGCGGCACCTGTGGCGGGAGCGGCAGCAGCCCCGGCGGCAGGCGACGCGGCGAAGAAGGCGGAGCCGGCGAAGAAAGAGGACGCCAAGAAAGAGCCGGCGAAGAAAGACGCCAAGAAGTAAGTTTCGACATCTTGGATCAGGGGGGCCGCCCGCAAGGCGGCCCTCGCTGTTTCTATTTTTTGTCTGGTGAGTGCGTTCAGGATGAGTGGTTTACCGTTGCGTGTCATCGTCGGTCTCGGCAATCCGGGCCCCGAACATCTGGTCACCCGGCACAACGCGGGTTTCTGGTTTGTGGACCTGCTTGCGCGCCGCCATGGCGGCGAATTTCGCGACTACCGCAAGTATTCGGGAGAAACCGCGCGAATCACCTTGAGCGAGCGGGAAATCATCCTGCTCAAACCCACCACCTAC
>DATLVV010000361.1:0-5025 GCA_035577165.1 Steroidobacteraceae bacterium
GGAAGGCCAGATCCTCCAGTTCCCATTTCAATTGCCACACCCCCAACCGGTTTGCCAGAGGTGCATACACTTCGCGGGTTTCCGTCGCAAGCTTACGCTGCAGCAGCGGCTCGAGAGATTTTGCGGCGCGCATTTTCTGCAACTGTCCGGCGAGGCGCACCACCACCAACCGTACGTCACCGATCACGGCCAACAGCATCTTGCGCAGCGCCTCGGCCTGCCCCGGCTCGAGGCCCTGTTCGGGCCGCCAATCGGTGCTTAGTCCAAACTCCCCCAATTGACGTAAAGTCAGCGCCAAGCGCGTGGCGTCCGCGCCGAATTGCCTGTCGGCGGCGGCGGGGTCCAGGAGCTTGGCATCAAGCAGCGGCTGCACCATGGCCGCGATCACCACGTCATCGTCGGCATCGAGACTGCGCACGATCTCCGCGATGTCCAGCCCGGCGCGCACCAGACCCGAGCTGCTGTCCGGCAGATCGAGCCCGCGCAGTGTGGCAACGGCCGCCTGCAGCCGCTCGCTCGCCGCGGCCCGGGTTGAGATCGTTGTTTCCATTTGATTTGCGCTGATCTTGCCGGTGGGTTTAAGCGCCTATTGCCGGTATCATACGCGCCAATGGCGGATCCTAAGAATGCAAGCGTGCGGGTGCTGGGCATCGATCCCGGCTCCCAACGCACGGGATTCGGCATCCTGGATGCCGTGGGCCCGCGATTGACCTATGTGGCGAGCGGCGTGATTCGCACCGACAAGGGCGAATTCGCGGATCGTCTGTGCGAGATATTTCGCTGCGTTCGCAGCATCGTCGCCGAGTACCGGCCCCAGGAAATCGCCATTGAACGCGTTTTCGTCAATCGCAATCCGGACAGCGCGTTGAAATTGGGGCAGGCTCGCGGCGCCGCCATCTGCGGAATCGCGGATGCGCATGCGGAAGTGTTCGAATATGCGACGCGGCAAATCAAGCAGGCCGTGGTCGGCTCCGGAAGCGCCGAGAAGGCCCAGGTTCAGCTCATGATGAAGAGCATTCTCAAGCTCGACGGCCGGATATCGGCCGACGCCGCCGACGCTCTCGCTGCCGCGGTGTGCCACGCCCTGCGGGGCCGGGTACGGCTGTCGGTGCTGCAGGCAAGGTTGCGCGCGTGATCGGGTTTCTCAAGGGCCGCTTGGCGGTCAAACAACCGCCCATGCTCATGGTCGATGTAAACGGCGTCGGCTATGAAATGGAAGCGCCGATGTCGACCTTCTACGGGTTGCCGGCGGCGGGCGAGCCGGTCGCCCTGTTCACCCACCTGGTCGTGCGCGAGGACGCGCACATCCTGTACGCCTTCGGCACCGACGGCGAGCGGCGGCTGTTTCGCGGCCTGCTCAAGGTCTCCGGGGTCGGCCCCAAGATCGCATTGGGCATCCTGTCGGGCTCGAGCGTCGACGATTTTCTGCGCACCATCGAGGCGGAGGACATCGCCATGCTCACGCGGATTCCGGGCATCGGCCGCAAGACGGCGGAACGCGTCATCATCGAAATGCGCGACAGCGTGAAGAAATTGTCGGCCCCGTCGGGCGCGGGGAGCCCCGTGGACATGGGCGCCGCCGCGACCCCGCAAAGCGAAGCCTTCGGCGCTCTGATCGCCTTGGGCTACAAACCGCCGGAAGTGGTTCGGCTGCTGAAGGCGGTCGACACCGCGGACCTTTCGACCACCGAGATCATCCGCCGCGCGCTCAAGGCGGCGGCCAAAGCGTGATGGAACAATATGGGTATTGAACAGGATCGCATCATTGCGAGCCCCGCCAGGCGGGAAGACGAGGTGCTGGATCGCGCCGTGCGGCCGAAAAGCCTGGCCGAGTACGTGGGGAAGTCCACGGTGAAGACCCAAATGGACATCTTCATCCAGGCTGCGCGCAACCGGGGCGAGGCCTTGGATCATGTGCTGATTTTCGGGCCTCCCGGGCTCGGCAAGACCACGTTGGCGAACATCATTGCCAATGAGCTCAAGGTCAATTTGCGCCAGACCTCCGGTCCCGTGCTCGAACGCCCCGGCGACCTGGCGGCGCTGTTGACCAATCTCGAGCCGCGCGACGTGCTGTTCGTCGATGAAATTCATCGATTGAGCCCGGTGGTCGAGGAAGTGCTGTACCCGGCCATGGAGGATTCGCAGCTCGATCTCATGATCGGCGAGGGACCGGGCGCCAGATCCATCAAGCTCGACCTGCCGCCGTTCACCTTGGTGGGCGCCACAACCCGAGCCGGGCTTTTGACCTCGCCATTGCGGGACCGCTTCGGCATCGTGCAGAGGTTGGAGTTCTATTCCACCGATGATCTGATGAAGATCGTCACGCGCAGTGCGTCGATTCTCAAATTGCAGCTGCAGACGGAGGGCGCTCATCGGATCGCCGAGCGCTCGCGCGGCACGCCGCGCATCGCCAACCGCTTGTTGCGCCGGGTGCGTGACTTCGCCGAGGTGAAGGCCGCCGGGCTCATCAGTGCGGAGGTCGCGATCGCCGCGCTCGACATGCTGGAGGTCGATCCGCAGGGTTTCGACATGCTGGATAGGAAACTGCTGTTGACGGTGATCGAAAAATTCGAGGGTGGTCCGGTCGGCGTCGACAGCCTGGCGGCCGCCATGAGCGAAGAGCGCGGCACCATCGAGGACGTCATCGAGCCCTTCCTGATTCAGCAGGGATTTCTGATGCGCACCGCGCGCGGCCGCGTCGCAACGCGCAATGCCTACCTGCATTTTGGACTCGCGGCGCCGGTGATGGAGCGCGACTTGAATTTGCCGCTGTTCAGGGACGCCACGTAATGGCGCCGGCATCCGGCTCCTCGGTTCCGCAGCAATACCAAATTCTCATCCGAGTCTACTGGGAGGACACGGACGCGGGCGGTGTGGTGTACTACGCCAACTATCTGAAGTTCATGGAGCGCTGCCGGACGGATTGGCTGCGGGAGCTCGGCATCGATCAACTGCAGCTGCGCGCCGAACGCGGGCTGCAGTTTGCGGTGGTCAGCGTGACGGTGGATTTTCTCCGTCCCGCCGTGCTCAATGATGAAATTATCGTCACCGCGGAGCTGATGCGGATGAGCGGTGCCACAATTACATTCAAGCAAACAATCATGCGCGGCGACGCACAACTCATCGACGCGAGCACCCGCGTTGCCTGTCTCGATTCCGGCACGCTGAAACCGCGGCCTATCCCTAAGGATTTATTCATGGAGTGGCGCAATGGGCAATGACTTGTCGATCTGGGCTCTGGTGCTCGATGCGAGCGTCATCGTTCAGGCCGTGATGGTGTTGCTGCTCGGCGCATCCGTGGCGTCGTGGGCCGTCATCTTCAAGAAGGGGCGCGTCATTGCGCACTCGAGGCGCCAGGCCGATCAGTTCGAGACGGCATTTTGGTCGGGCGGCGATTTGACCGCGCTTTACCGCAGCATCGAAACCAAGGGGCGCGCGGGCACGGGTGAGCAGAGTATTTTCGAGTCCGGTTTCGGGGAGTTCAGCCGGCTGCGGCAACTGGGCACGCCGACGGATCTGTTGCTCGAGGGCGCGCGACGCGCGATGCGGGTCGCCCAAATGCGGGAGATGGACCGGCTCGAGCGAAATCTCGCCATGTTGGCCACGGTCGGATCCACCAGTCCCTATGTGGGCCTTTTCGGCACCGTCTGGGGCATCATGAGCGCCTTCCACAATCTCGGCAATGTGCAGCAGGCGACCTTGGCGGCGGTGGCGCCGGGCATCGCCGAGGCGCTGATTGCCACCGCGATCGGATTGTTCGCCGCCATCCCCGCGGTGGTGGCCTACAACCGCTTTGCCGATCAGGTCACGCGGCTGGAGTTGAGGTTCGACACCTTCGTCGAAGAGTTCTCCACGATTCTGCAGCGCCACGGTCCGTCCCGTGCGGCGCCGGCGTAGCCCCCGATGCCCGCAAAGGTTCGTCGCCGCAGGCTGATGGGAGAGATCAATGTCGTGCCGTACATCGACGTCATGCTGGTGTTGCTGGTCATTTTCATGATCACGGCGCCGCTGCTCAAAGAGGGCGTCAAGGTGGATCTGCCCGAGGCCGGCGCGAAGCCCATCGACCCTGAGTTTCTGACGAAGCATGAACCGTTGATCGTGACCATCGACTCTCACGCGCGCCTTTACGTGAACTTCGGCCCGAATCCCGACAAGCCCGCCTCCGAAGCCACGGTGAGCGCCCGCACGTCGGCGCTCCTGCGGCGCGATCCCCAGACTCCCATCCTCGTCAAAGCCGATACGACGGTGCCCTACGGCACGGTGGTGCGCGCCATGGTGCTGCTGCAGCATGCCGGCGCGACCAAGGTCGGGTTTCTCACCGATCCGGTTCGGCCGGCCGCGCGCGGCCAACCCGGTCGGTCCGGCGGCGGTTCGGGTTGAATGCGCGAGTTCTTGCGTGAACATGGGTGGGCGGTGGTCTTGTCCGTGGCGCTTCACGGACTACTGGTGGGGGGGCTGGTGGTCGCCGCGCTGATTTCCGTCTATCGAAAACCACCCAGCGTCGAACCGCTGCCCATCGATGCTGTGGTTGTGAGTTCACAAGTGCTGCATGCCGTGCGGGAACGCGCCGAACAAGAGGTGGCACGCGCACGCGCTGCCGAAGAGGCAAAGGCGGCGGCCGCCAAAGCCGCGGAAGAGGCCAAGGCCGCGCAAGATGCCAAGACGGCGGAAGACGCCAAGGCCGCGCAGGAGGCCAAGGCTGCCGAAGAGGCCAAGGCCGCGGAAGAGGCGGCGGCGGTACAACAGCGTGTTGCGGACGCCGAGAAAGCCGAGGCACAGCGCGCCGCACAAGCGCGCCGCGCGGCGGAGGCCGACCTCGCTGCGCAGGCGAAACAAGCGGCCGATGCCAGGAAGGCGGCCGAGGCCAAGCAGGCCGCGAACGCCAAGCAAGCGGCGGAGGTGAAGCAGGCTGCCGATGCCAAACGCGCGGCGGATGATCGCACCCGTCAGGACCGCGAAGCTGAATTGCGCAAGCAATTGGCCGACGAGGAACATCGCAGCGCCGTCGAATCCGGTCCGCTGCGC
>DATLVV010000362.1:0-2106 GCA_035577165.1 Steroidobacteraceae bacterium
CGCGGAGGGTCAGGGTTTTTACCAGCTCATGGGCGACTTGCCGTACGAGCGTGCGGTAATCGCCGTGGCTGCCGTCGCCGCCATGGAGGGAGCGCTTGCCGAAACCATCAAATATGTCAAAGATCGGAAGGCCTTCGGCAAGAGCATCGCCGAATTCCAGAATACCAAGTTCAAACTGGCCGAAATCGCCACCAAGACGCGCATCGCGCGAGTGTTCGTCGACGATTGCATCGCCAAGGTCGTTGGCGGAACTCTCGACACCGCCACCGCATCGATGGCCAAGTACTGGACTACCGACACTCAACAAGAAGTGCTCGATGAGTGCGTGCAATTGCACGGCGGTTACGGCTATATGAACGAATATCTGGTGTGCCGCATGTTTGCCGATTCGCGGGTGCAGCGAATCTACGGCGGCACCAACGAAATCATGAAGGAATTGATATCCCGGGCGCTGTAGCGCGCCGGACTGTCGCCGGTAGGCGACGGCCGGCATGAAGGGCCTTCACAGATCTTTACTCACCTGCAGCTTCAAATGCTGCAGAATTGGCTGAACAATATATGCCTCGAGAGGGTCAATCCAAGTGATGAACGGGATTTACTCCATTCTGCGGATCCGGGTGCTCGCGGCGCTTTTGGCGATCGCATCGGGACTGGCGGCATGCAACGGTACCGCCGTGGTGACCATGACGAGCACCGCATCGCAGGACACCTTTCTGGCGTACCGAGTCGGGCTGGTCTCGGTGCAGCTGCAATCCTCGAGCGGCAAGTCGGGCCTGAAGATCCTACCGGCGGGCACCACCGTCGACTTCGCAGCTCTGACGAATCTGAGCGAAGTGTTGGGTGCCGCGGCGGCGACCAAGGGCAGCTATCAGAGTGTGCTCGTCACGCTCGACTACACTTCCGCGCAAATCGTCTATGACGATGGCAGTCTCGACGGCGTTGCGCTGACTCCGGTCGGGACCGACGGTCGGGCCGTGGGTCAAATCCAGCTTACGGTGAAACTCGATCCGAACTATGCGTTCAGCATCTCATCCAAGGGCGCCTCGCAGCTTGCGTTGGGTTTCAATCTGGCTGCGTCCAACACCGTCAATTTGAGCGCCAAGACGGTGACGGTCAATCCGGTAATTGCAGCGAGCGCGCTGCCCATCGACGGCAAGCAAGTGCGCATCCGCGGTCCAGTCGTGGGGGCCGCCGCAGGCGGCGTCTCGGCGGCGACCAGTGCCGAGTTCACGATGGGCATCATGCCGTTCAACGGCAGCATCGTCGGCACGGGGAACCTGGCCGTCGTCACCACCGACAGCACTGATTTCGAAGTCAACGGCAATGTCTCCAGCGGCGCTGCGGGATTGGGGCAGCTGGCGAGCTTGGGCCGGGGCACATTGACGGTGGCGTACGGCACGCTGACCACCACCGACCAATCGATCACCACGACTGCGTACGGCGCGGCGAGCATCACCACGCCGAGCACCACCACGCCCAGCACTACGGGCGATGGCATGGCGAGCACCACAACTCCCTACGCCACGGCAAGCACCACCAACACGGTGAAGGTGACATTTACCGCTGCCCAGGTGTTGGCGGGCAGCAGTGTCCAAGGCGGAGGCTTGGATCGGGTGACGGGCATCGTGTCGGCGCGCAGCGGCAACACCCTCACCGTCGAAGACGGGACTCTGATTGCAAACAATGGCACCGAAACCTTCCTGGGCGGCCCGACATTCGTGATCCTGGGCCCCAACACACTGGTCACCGTCTTCGGACAGAGCACCGCCGAAATCAACAGTCCGCAGCAGATATCGGTGGGTTCCTCGATCGACGCCTTCGGCATCGTCACCAGCCTCGCGTTGAACGAGGCGACTCTGGATGCGAGCGCAGGGCGGCTGCGGCTCGACCCGACGACCGCCTCCGGACTGGTTATAGCCCAAGGAGCGGGCGCCTTGGACCTCAATCTCGCGTCCTTGGACGGCCGGTCGATCGCGCCCTTCATTTTTGCCGGTTCCGGCGTCGATCCCGGCCACTATGCACTGGCCACCGGCGCGTTGAGTTTGACGAATGCGACCGCCGGCGTGCCCGTAATCGCAACGGGCCTGCCGAACTCGTTCGGCGCGG
>DATLVV010000363.1:0-3468 GCA_035577165.1 Steroidobacteraceae bacterium
GACTGTACATTCAGCGCCACGCCCCGATGCTGCGCGTGGCGGTCCCCTACGGGCTGCTGTCCTCGCGGCAGCTGCGCGCCTTGGGCGGTATTGCGCGCCGCTACGACCGCGGCTACGGACATTTCACGACCCGTCAAAACATCCAATTCAACTGGCCCAAGCTCGAGGAAGTCCCGGACATTCTGGCCGAACTGGCCGAGGTCGAGATGCACTCGATCCAGACCAGCGGCAATTGCATCCGCAATACCACTTCCGACCACCTCGCCGGCGTCTCGCCGGACGAGCTCGAGGATCCGCGCCCATGGTGCGAACTCATCCGCCAATGGTCGACCTTTCATCCCGAATTCACGTACTTGCCGCGCAAGTTCAAGATTGCGGTGACGGGTGCGGCGCAGGACCGGGCCGCCTCGTTGGTGCACGACGTCGGCGTGCACATCGTGCGCGGGCCTGACGGCTCTCCGGGCTTTGAAATTCTCGCCGGCGGCGGCCTGGGACGCACGCCCATCATCGGCCAGGTGGTGCGGGAATTCCTGCCGCGCGAGCACCTGCTCTCGTACCTCGAAGCGGTATTGCGCGTCTACAATTTGGAAGGTCGGCGGGACAACATACACAAGGCGCGAATCAAGATTCTGGTTCGCTCCTTGGGAATAGAAGAATTCCGCAGGCGCGTGGAAGCCGAATGGGAAAACACGCGCGCCGCGGGTCCCTTGGTCACGGCTGAGGAAGTGATCCGCCTGCGCGGTTTTTTCGACCCGCCTGCGTATCGCTCGCTGCCGGACGGCGAACCGGCCGCCGGAAAGAGCACGGCATTTCGCGCCTGGTACCGCTACAACACGGCGGCACACAAGGTGCCGGGCTATCGCGCCGTGTATATCTCGCTCAAAAAACCCGATGTGGCGCCGGGCGACATCACCGATTCGCAGATGGAGTTGGTCGCAGACCTCGCCGATCGGTACAGCTTCGGCGAAGTGCGCGTGACACACACACAGAATCTTTTGCTCGCGGACGTGGAACAGGACAAGGCCTTCGAACTCTGGCAGACGCTCGCCGACGCCGGCCTCGCCACGCCGAATATCGGCACCTTGACCGATATGATCGCTTGCCCGGGACTCGATTTTTGCAGCCTCGCCAATGCGCGTTCCATCGACGTGGCGAAGCTCATCAGCGACCGCTTCGACGACTACGATTACATCTACGATTTGGGCGAGCTCGAAATCAAAATGTCGGGCTGCATGAACGCATGCGGTCACCATCACGTGGGCCACATCGGCATTCTCGGCGTGGATAAGGGCGGCCAGGAGTGGTACCAGATCACCATCGGCGGCGCCGCGGGTGCGGATGCATCGCTCGGACAGGTGATCGGACCGTCGGTGCCCAAGACCGACGTTCCCGAAACGATTGCGCGGCTGCTGGAAGTCTACGTTGAACGGCGGCAGCCCGAAGAGCGCTTCCTCGATACGGTGCGCCGCCTCGGTATCAAGCCATTTAAGGAAAGAGTGTATGCCGCGTCGGCTGCTGCGTGACGGCCGGGTCGTCGACGATGATTGGTTGTACTTGACGGAGGCCGCCGGGAACGGGGCCGCGCCGCTGATCCTCACCCTGTCCCAATGGCAGAACGAGCGCGACGTCTGGATCGCCCGCGGCGGCCGGCTGGGGGTCGTGTTGTCGCCGGCGCACAAGGTGGAGTTGCTGGTGCCCGACCTCGCGCGGCTTGACCTGGTCGGCGCGGAGTTCGCCGGCCCCAGCGAAGGCCGCGGCTACTCGCAAGCTCGGCTGTTGCGCGAACATTGGAAATTCGGCGGCGAGCTGCGCGCCACCGGCTTCGTGCGCCGCGACCAATTGATTCTCATGGCGCGCAGCGGATTCAACAGCTTCGAATTGCCGGACAGCGAGATCGACAACGCCGCGGCGGCACTGTCGACCTTTTCCTTCGCCTATCAACCCTCGAACGACGCAGGGCTGCCGCTCAAGCTGCAGCGCCGCCCGTGGGATACACCTGCCAGCGCCTGAAGCGCAGCCCTACTCTCTGGCCGGCGCCGAAGCGCTCTCCCTCAAAGCGTTCGCGGCTGATTTCCGCTTCCAACGGCTCATTGACGGGCTGGCCTTCGGCGCACAGCTCCAGCCGCACGATCGGCCCGATCACCCGCACCGCCGTCACGATCGCGGGCCAGCCGGCTGCCTCCGGCCCGATTTCAATCTCATGCGGTCGAATCAGCGCGATGTGACCCGTTGCGCCGCCGGCGACCGCCGCCGTGGACGAGATGTCGATCGGTCCCACGTAGGCGCGGCCGCCGCGCACTTGCACCGGCAGCTCGTTGACCTGCCCCAGGAAGCGGTGCACGAAAGCCGAGGTCGGCAAATCATAGACTTCGCTGGGAACGCCCGATTGTTCGATCCGGCCTCGATTGAGAACCGCGATGGTGTCCGCCACCTCGATGGCTTCCTGCTGATCGTGGGTCACGAAAATGCTGGTGAAATGTAATTCGTCGTGCAGGCGCCGCAGCCAGCGGCGCAGTTCGTGGCGCACTTGGCTGTCGAGTGCGCCGAAGGGCTCGTCCAGCAACAGCACATCGGGAGCCACGGCCAGCGCGCGCGCCAGCGCCACGCGTTGCCGCTGGCCGCCCGATAGCTGGGCCGGATATCGGTCGCCCGACCACTCGAGCTGCACCAGCTCCAACAGCGAATTCACCTTGTTGCGAATCTCCGCTGCCGCCGGCCGCTCGCGGCGCGGCTTGACCTTGAGACCAAAGGCAACGTTCTCGAATACCGACATGTGGCGGAACAAGGCGTAGTGCTGGAATACGAACCCGACCTTGCGATCGCGGATCGGCCATAGCGTGGCATCGCGGCCGTCGAACAGCACCTGACCCTCGTCGGGCGTCTCCAGGCCGGCGATGATGCGCAGCAGGGTGGTCTTGCCGCAGCCCGACGGACCGAGCAATGCGATCAACGCGCCCGTCGGCACGTCCAGATCGATATTTTTGACGGCGGCGAATTCGCCGAACTGTTTGGATATGCCGCGTAAAGCGATGCTCATGTGTTTTCCCTCCGCGTGCGATCGCGCGCCTGGCGCGCCGCATGCCGCAATTCCGGTTGCCGCCATTCCAGAAAGCTCTTTCCGGCCAATGTCAGCAGCGCCAACAAGGCGAGCAGCGACGCGACGGCGAATGCCGCCGCGTAGTTGTATTCGTTGTAGAGAATTTCCACCTGCAGGGGCATGGTGTTGGTCATGCCGCGAATGTGTCCCGAGACCACGGACACTGCGCCGAATTCGCCCATGGCCCGGGCATTGCAAAGCAAGACCCCGTACATGAGCCCCCAGCGTATGTTGGGCAAGGTGACGCGCCAGAACGTCTGCCAGCCGGTGGCGCCGAGCGACAAAGCGGTCTCCTCATCGTCCTTGCCCTGCGCCTGCATGACCGGAATGAGTTCGCGGGCAATGAAGGGGAAGGTGACGAAGATGGTGGC
>DATLVV010000364.1:0-2161 GCA_035577165.1 Steroidobacteraceae bacterium
GTGGCCGTATTGGCCGTCGGCGCGGCGATCTGCCGGCAATGGGCGCCCGAGACCCGCAATATGCCGCTCGGGATGCTGGACGCAGCGCCGCGCTAAAGGTACAGCGCTGCAGCAGCGCAATTCAGATCGGCGCTTTCGACCGCGCCCAATCTTCCCGGTCGATTTTATAAACGACGTTGAGGTGGCTGGTTTCGCCGTAGTAGGTCATCGCCACTTCTCCAATGTTCACGCCGCCGAGTTTTTCCATCGCCTTGCGCGAGCGCAGATTGCCGGCGCCGACGTGAAATATGACGCGATCGACGAACTTGAACGCGTGCTCGAGCATCAGGGTCTTCAAGGCGCGGTTGGTGCGGCCGCCCCAAAACTTGCGGGCGATGAAGGTATAGCCGATGGCGACGCTGCGCGCCGCCTGATCCCATTCGTAGTAGCGCGAACAGCCGATCAGGGCGCCGCTCGCAGCGTCGATGACGCGCACGGCTCCGTGCGACTCGATGGCTCCCTGGAAGTAGGTGGCAAAGGCCTCGCGTTGATAGCGATTCTTGTTCGGATGTTGCTCCCAGATCAGCGGGTCCGACGCCACGGCGAACAGCGCCTCGAAGTCGCCCGCAGCGAGCGGTTCAAGCTTTACATAAGCGTTTTCAAGCCTCGGTTGTAACTCCATCGTCATTGGCGTACCTTCATTTGCGCCCTATGACGCGCTACTTCCGACATCGCTGCAATCGTCCGCTCATCGCCGGCGCGTTGCTGATCGCGCTGTTGTTTCAGGCGATGATACCGGCCGGCTTCATGCCGGCCGTCGACGGCAAGTTCGCGCTGCAGGTCTGTCCGCATGATAGCAACCACCATACCGGCGGCCATTCGCATGTGGAATTCTGCCCCTTCGGGGCATTGCCCGGGGCGGCACCGCTGCCGCACGTCGCCGTCTGGCTGCCGTCGCCGTCCCCGGCACAGCAGTTCATCGCGGAACCCACTGTCGCGCGCGTACTGGTTCGATTCGAGCGCGCTCATCGCCCGCGCGGCCCTCCCACCCTCGCCTAAAGTTGACCGGTGCGACGGCACGCTGCACGGCAAGTGCGGCGTCCGTCATTCAAGCTTTTGGTTGGTTCGCCGCGGCGAACCGTAGGGAGATTTCCGATGAGTTGTCATTTCTACCGGCTGGCCGCTGCCGGGCTGTCGCTTTCAATGGCCGCGCCGAGCGCCTGGGCCTGCGCGACATGCGGCTGCACCTTGAGCGCGGATGCCGCCATGGGCTATTCGAGCGAACCCGGATGGCGATTGAACTTCGAGTACGACTACCTGCATCAGGACCAGTTGCGCAATGGCACGCAGGCGGTGTCGGGCGTGCCCGACGGCACCGAGCTCGAGCACGACACCCTGAACCGATACTTCACCGTCGACGTGAACTACCGGCCCAATGCCGATTGGAACATTGATCTCAGGGTCCCCTACGTGGTTCGCACTCACTCCACCTATGGAGAATTCTATGCGGACCAACCCCTGCCCGACCTGAGCTCCTCGCGAAGCTCGAGCCTCGGCGATATCAAGCTCATCGGCAGCTACCAAGGGTTCCTTCCCGGGCACAACCTCGGCGTTGAATTCGGCGTGAAGTTGCCCACCGGCCACTACGGCACGGCAGTGAAATTCAGCAGCGGACCGCTGGCCGGCGAGCCCCTGGACGCCAGCCTGCAGCCCGGCACCGGCAGCACCGATGTGCTCGTGGGCGCATATTACTACCGGCCCATCAGCGAGAATTTCGAAGTCGTCGTCAACGCGCAATTCCAGGCCGCCGTGAAGCAGAAAATGGACCAGCCGGGCAACGACTTTCGTCCCGGCAACGCGGTGAACTTCAGTGCCGGGCTGCGCTACGAGGCCCATCCGAACTGGGTGCCGCAGCTGCAGTTCAATCTGCTGCACAAGAGCGCCGATCAGGGGGCGCTTGCGGACGTGCCGGATACGGTGGGCACGGTTCTGTACGTGAGTCCCGGACTCGCGGTGCGGGCGGCGGAGCGATTGCAGGTGTACGGATTTGCGCAGCTGCCGGTGTACAGCAACCTGGACGGCTACCAGCTGTACCCGCGGTACACGGTGAGCGTGGGGCTGAGCTATTCCTTCGGCGGCTGAAGGCCCGGCCCCGGATGAAATTTCCTGGCCGCGGCAATCC